>JAIDNR010000099.1 GCA_029063695.1 Ruminococcus sp. | reverse complement strand
AAAAAATCTGATGCTGAAATAGGGTCAAGCTGACTTGTAGGTTCGTCAAGTATAAGTACATCGGGTTGCATTGTCATAATCGACGCAAGATTAAGCAGCTGCTTCTGACCTCCCGAAAGTTCAGTAACATTTTTATAAAACCATTTCTCAATACCGAAAAATGCTGCCATTTCCGCAATACGCAGACGGATTTCAGCTGTTTTATATCCCATACTTTCAAGTCCAAACGCTAATTCGTGCCATACTTTATCGGTTACAATCTGATTTTCGGGTGACTGACTGACAAAACCTATTTTCTGCGATTGTGTTCTTCGGTCAACTTTTTCGAGAAATATTCCTTCAAACAAAATTTCGCCCGACTTTTCACCATGTAAAGAAATTACTGTTTTCAGTTGCCGTAAAAGCGTGGATTTTCCACACCCTGATTTTCCGCAGATTACCAGAAAATCACCTTTTTCTACTTTCAAAGATAAATTATCAAGAGCCTTTTCGGTACATTCGGGATATGAAAAATTCAGATTTCTGATTTCAAAGACTGCCAAATTTTATCCTCCTTTCTGTTTATAAATACAGGTATATTGCAAAGTAATATATAAACAATATAGAAACTTATTGTAAACGGTTCTTCGAGTACACCTTTGACTGACGGAAAGTACCGCCATTTCAGACCACCTGCAAGTATACCACAAGTCAAATAGATACTGCAGAAAAGCAGACAGCAAAGTATATTCTTATCCCTGCTGTCAAATTTGTAAATTGAAAAAGCTGTCCTGCCTTTAAGACCGTATCCACGGCTTTTCATACTGTCCGCCGTTTCGATTGCATTTTCAAGCGACCATGTAATCATAATCGAAAAAACTCTGACTGCATTTTTCAGTCTGCTGAAAATACTGCCGTCTGAGATGTCTTTTCCTATACAGTATTGTGCGTCTCTGACTACTTCAAATTGCGCCTTGAATTTCGGCACAAAACGCAAAGTCATACTTAGAACGAGTGAAAGAGCAGGAATAATTTTTCCAAAAATATACACGAATTTGTCAGAAGTCATAATAATTGTATAGCACCTGAACCAAAGTAAAGAAGTTCCGAGCATTACAGAGGCAGAAATTCCGTACAAAATACTTTCAAGCGTAAGCGGATTTCCCGACGGAAGATAGCATAGAATAGTGATTCCCTCGTGACTGAATGTAGGATTTACAATCATAGCTGTAAGCATTGTCGGGAGCAGGAATTTCAGACAGAAAATTACAGTTTTTCTGCCGTCAAGATATACTGCATAGGACAGAGCCGATAAAAATGAAATTATCAGCATGACAGGGTGCATAATAAACATCAGATAAGCTATGACAAGTCCGAAAAACAGGAAGTTTATTATCGGGTGACAACGTGAAAAAGTATCTCTCATCATTCACCTCCTGTTACAGCATATCCACCGCCGACATCATTTCCCAAATCGCAGGTGTAACGCCATTCTACTACTTCACCGTCTTTAAGCTGATAACGACTGCAACCATAATTGGGATACCAGCCGTCCACACGGTACATCCACCCCGAAAGATTTCCGCAGTCAAATTCATAGAGATTGTGAATACCCTCGACATATGCACTATTATACATCGGAGTCCACGAAGCCTCCATGTGTATGTTATTTTCCTTGCAGATACGCTGTAAAACGTCATAAACCGATTCGCCTTCATAGAATATTATTTCTGTTGCAGGAAAAATAATGCCGTCCGCAGGAAGAACATCGAATTTTTCGGAATTGAGTTCATTGAGATTGTTAAGTATTGTGGAACACTCAACAGAAAAAGTACAGATATATTGATTCTGTTCGTTGATTTCAGCATTTTCAGGTTCAACGGGCATAGGCTTTCCCTCCGGAACAGGGTCAGTAAGATATTTATCCTGCTCCGTCTGCGAACCGTCGGAAATAATTCTGTTATCATCAGCAGATGATTTGGAATTATCGTCCTCATCTGAAATTATATTACTATTTCCGATTGAAAATGTATTATCTGAAACCTGTTCAGCAGAAGTCAGATAATCGTCCTGTTTATTAGTTTTTGTCGTGGAAATCCTGTTTTCTGTAGTAATTTCTTTTTCTTCCGCAGCAATAATATCAATTTGACTGCTGTCTGCTTTATCGGGCATTATGCAGAAACTGCCTGTTGTATCTGATGCAGTAAAGTTGAGTATTGTATTTTCACTGCCTGTTACAGAAGCTCCGCATACAGCATTATTTTCGCTGTCATAAACAATGGCACTCTGGCAGTCCCACACAGAATTAAGATGTATTGAAAGTACGGAAGAAAATCCGAAATAATCATCTGACTGAAAATTCAGTAAAACCTGTTCAGGTTCTTCGGTTATGTCAATGGCGAGATTTATGTCATGGGGATTTTCAATGTCATCACCGAAAACAGTCCACTCGTATTTACAGCAGTTTGATTCTCCCGAAAAAGTGACTACCGCATTGTTTTCCTGAATCTGACTGAATACGGATTTTTCAACAATACCATTTTCGGGAATATTTATATTTCCCTGATAATCCTTTTCCTGTTTCAGATTACAACCGCAGAAAATAAGATTTACTGTCAAAAATAAAAGAAGTATCTTGTATTTCATTGTGTCACCACCACTTTCCCGTCATTCGTTATCAGTGTATCATTTATACTTGCAAGATTTTTACTTTCATCTGTCGTTGCAAAAACTGCATCTGTAATTTCAATATTATAAAT
>JAIDNR010000098.1 GCA_029063695.1 Ruminococcus sp. | reverse complement strand
CATATTAACAGATATACAAAATCAGTATTATAAAACGAGCTGAAATTGTGCATATATTGCTGAATTGGTGAAATTCTCACAATTCCGATAAAAATTCAATGTCTGAATATATTATATTATTTTATTGAAAAGAGTTTATTATATTTTTATAACATATTTTTTTAGAATGTAATTATATAAAAAAATATATAATCATATTTTCAGCAGGGTAAAATTCCCTGCTGAAAAAATTATTCATTACTGTTTGATTTAAGTCCGTATGAAAGAGTTGTCAGACTGTCGCCGAGATGAACGTTTTCAACAGCAATTCCCTTATGGTTTACACGCAGGTCATAGTGAGTGAAATTCCAGAAAGCACGCACACCAAGATTTATAAGTCTGTCTGTTTCTTCAGCGGCGGCATTTTTGGGAATGCAGAGTATTGCAGCAACAGGGTGATTCTCATTACAGAAATTTTCAAGCTCTGCAATATCCGAGACTGTCACGTTTCCGATTTTTTTCCCAATAACTTCAGGACTTGCATCAAAAATTCCCACAAGCTCAAAGCCCTTGTTCTGAAAATCAATATGTGATGCAATTGCTCTGCCGAGATTGCCCGCACCTAAAAGAATCATGGGTGTTGTTTCGTCAAGACCAAGAATTTTGCCTATTTCATCTCTGAGACCTCTGACATTATAGCCGTAGCCCTGCTGACCAAATTCGCCGAAGCAGTTGAAATCCTGACGAATCTGTGATGCGGTAAGTCCCATTTTTTCGGCAAGTTCTCTGGAAGAAATACGTATATACCCACTCAATTCAAGCTCGCCGAGAAAGCGGTAATATCTCGGAAGTCGTCTTATAACGGAGTTTGAGATTGCGTTTTTTGACATTTTTCTGCCTTTCTGTTAATTACATGAGTTTATCAAGATTGAGTTTGATTTCCTCAAGGAATGTTTTTGAATCAACTTTTCTCTTGTTTTCAAGTTTTGAGATAAGATAGAGGTCGCCTGTCATTACGCCGTTTTCGATTGTCTGAATTGTAGCCTTTTCAAGCTTATCTGCAAATTCACAGAGTTCAGGAGTATTGTCAAGTTCGCCTCTCTTGCGTAAAGCACCGCTCCATGCAAAAATAGTTGCAACAGAGTTTGTGGAAGTCTCCTCGCCTTTGAGATACTTGTAATAGTGACGCTGTACTGTGCCGTGTGCGGCTTCATACTCATAGATTCCGTCGGGAGAAACAAGTACGGAAGTCATCATTGCAAGTGAACCATATGCAGTTGAAACCATATCGGACATAACATCACCATCATAGTTCTTGCACGCCCAGATATATCCGCCGTTTGAACGGATTACTCTTGCAACTGCATCGTCGATAAGCGTGTAGAAATATTCGATTCCTGCGGCTTCATACTTCTCTTTATACTCATTTTCATAGATTTCAGCAAAAATATCCTTGAATCTGTGGTCATATTTCTTGGAAATTGTATCTTTAGTAGCAAACCATACGTCCTGCTTTAAGTCAAGACCATAGTTGAGGCAGGCTCTTGCGAATCCTGCAATTGAGTTGTCGAGATTGTGAAGTCCCTGAATAATTCCGTCTGACTTTGAAAAATCGTGGATAAGTTCACGGGTTTCGTTGCCGTTTTCATCTGTTACAACGAGTTCAGCTTTACAGCCCTTTTCAACACGCATTTCAGTATTTTTGTATACATCGCCATAAGCGTGACGTGCAATGGTAATCGGCTTTGTCCATGTAGGAATATAAGGTTCAATGCCTTTTACGATAATGGGAGTTCTGAAAACAGTGCCGTCAAGAGCAGCTCTGATAGTTCCGTTAGGAGATTTCCACATCTGAGTGAGATTATATTCGGGCATACGTGCGGCATTGGGAGTGATTGTTGCACACTTTACTGCAACGCCGTATTTTTTTGTAGCCTCAGCGGAATCTATAGTAACCTTATCTTTTGTTTCCTCACGGTGCTGGAGTCCGAGGTCGTAGTATTCAGTATTGAGTTCTACATAAGGAACAAGGAGAATATCCTTAATCCACTGCCAGAGAACTCTTGTCATCTCATCGCCGTCCATTTCGACAAGCGGTGTTTTCATAATAATTTTTGCCATTGGTTTTTACCTCCGTAAAATATTTAAACTATCTGCTTTTCTCCGCATTATCTGTTATATTGGTTTGTCCTGTATTAAACACGTAATTACAAACATAATGCAGTAGAACGAAACCATAATAATATTTCTGATAACGGCTGATTTCAGGCTCATTCCGCCGAATACAGTATGTTCGAGCGTTCCGACTGCGACTGCAAAAACAATACCCGATATAAGATAGACTGCCCTACCCGAAAATCCGAATAGTCTCGCAAACGCAAGTCCCACGAAAAATCCGATAATATTCGGGAGGGCGACTTTAATAAGTCCGCCGCCTTGTTCGGGCTTTCTTGCACCCATATCCTTTGCCGACTGATTTATGCGTTCCTGTTCGGTATCAATATCAGTCATAATATCATGCGTAGTTTCCTTTATGTCATTCCATAATCCCATAATATCACCTATTTCATAAGCGGGATAATCAGCGAGATGAGAAATCCCAGAAGCATTACTGCTCCGACTGTATCGGTCACTTTCTGAAACTTAGTCCAGCCGGAGCATATATGCTTATAAATATTCAATCCCCAGAAAAACAGCAGTAAAACTGTAAAAAATATCAGTATTTTAATTAATCCAATCATAAATTATCTTGACCAATCC
>JAIDNR010000097.1 GCA_029063695.1 Ruminococcus sp. | reverse complement strand
GAAACCGAGGTTTTATTTTTATGTTAAATTTATAAATCTAAGTTTTTTCACAGAAAAAGCTGTACAGCATAATTAAAGTACAGCTTTTTCTGATTGTCCCCCTTACTCCGGAACAAACTATTATACTCTCAGATGTGCAGAAAGAGAGCTTTTAGCAAATTACTTAACAATAAAATTATCTGATTATTCTTTTGCAGGAGCAGGAAGAATCAATTCTTTTTCTATCAGCTCACTTTTAAGCATTATAAGGTCAAACACATCAATAACTTTATCTTCACAAAGGTCTGCATTCTGCCAGCAGGTCAAATCACCTGTGCAGAGAATCCAGTTCTGAAGCATTACAGCATCAGCTATACTTAATTCTCCGTCGCCGTTTGCATCACCACGAACAGGAACAACAAACTCGTTCTCATTAATTTCATGTACACCTAAATTTTCATCAACTTCATAATATTTGATGTCCTCATCTGTTTTTGAGTTCTCGATACTCCAAGGCCGAGCGATTGTCCATGAACCCTTAACCGTACCTTCACTTACAGCTTCATACACAATAACTGTATGATTTGTATTTCCGGCGGCATTCAACAACTTTTCTTCACTGATACTGAGTTCCATTACCTCTTTGATTTCAGCTGTACCAAGCTGTTCAAAAATAATACCCGCACCTGTACTGTAGTTTACATCATTCAAGTAAACAATATAGTTATCATGCAGGGCGACATTTCCATAATCATTCATGAAGTCCTTATACTCAGATAAACTGTCGGGAAGCCAGCTGTATATATCAGTTTCTACGGCTTCACCCGATTCGTTTACAGCAAAAGACAATTCTGCCTCAATATATTCATAGCTTCCGACCGTTTTCACCCAGTCGAAACAGATTTCTCCCTCAGTCGGTGCTTTGTATACAGTTACTTCATAGTAAAATTCGGGAGTTATACTCATTTCCCAAAGCAGACCCAAATCCCACATATATTCTTCGTATGCACGATAAGCTTCTTCATCGGACCTGTCGGGTTCTTCAGGAGCAACAAATGAGTAGCTTTCATTGAAAAGTACATTTGAAGCATAATTGTATATACTGCCTTTGTCAACCGTTTCATATCTGACATTAGATTTTGTTGACGATTTTTTCTGTACACAGCAGATAACACCGTCGGCAATGTACGTTTTACCATGGTTAATGGCAAATGCTCTTGCATCATCAAAGCTCTGAGGTACCCATTCAGGCAAAGCGGTTTCCCCGAAAGAAACAGATGTATCTGTATTTTCTTCCAGTGCAGATACATTTCCAATACCTGCCATAGTACAGCAGGCAGACAGTGCCATTGTTAAAGCGATAAACTTTTTGAACTTTCTCATAATATTTTCCTCCATTTCATTATTGCAGATTTTCTGCTATCCATAACATCATATCATAGTTTTCCTGAGCGGAAATTAACATACATATATGACAGCCGTCGTCCCACATCAGCATACGAGGTGCATGAATATCATTGAATGTATCATGATAACAGGCAGGTCTGCCGTTTATTTCAATATATGATATTTCATTGTTTTCAGGATTTAATCCCAGACTGAATGAATCATAAGGAAAAATAAACAGACTATAGTGTTTTTCTGTGTCCGTTTCATAAAATTCAATATGGTTAGTTCCTGAATTATCGTAATCCACTGTAAAACCCTCAGACGGAATAGTATGTTCTTTATGCTCAATATCGGAATTATCTTCACAGATATACACAAGTTCATCATATCCCTGTGTCTGCTGAATATTTCCTGCAAATGTACCCTTATTGACCTGAAAATGTCCGTAATTAGGTGTATTTACTTCTGTTGTGACTTCTGATTCATTTACAGATGAAGATACAACAGTTTCTGTAAGAGAAGTTGTTTCCGGCGGATTTGTGGTCTGTACAGGTTCTTCTGTATCATAAATCGGCTCCGGCTCTGTCAATATTTCAGTCTGCTTTGGTTCATCAGTAAGATATGATATGTCATTTTCCGTATCAACAACAGAATCAGCAGTAACAATTGCTGTTGTTATACTTTCTGTTACAGTAACTGATGATAATGTTGTTTTACGGGTGACATCAGCTGTAGTAAAAGTATTAACATTTTGGGTTGAATAATTGTCATTTTTATATGTCGAAACAGGAGATTTGTCAATATCATCTGAGTTCACATCAATATTATCGGGTAATATGCAAAGTGATTTGAATATCAGAATAATCATAACAAAACAAGCTGCTGCTGCCAGTTTATTGAATATGAATATTGCTTTGTGCTTTTCGGACACCGGCTCTGTATGACAAAATTCAAGTGTATCATCTGTTTCCGAATTGCTGATATGGATATTTTCTTCTGTACTTTTTTCTGATTCCAGAAATTTTTTATAGCTCGTTTCAAAAACCTTGTCCATATCCCAATCCGAAGGATAATTCTCTGAAATCTTGTTGGCTGTTACATTATCAACGTGTTTCAGCGAGAACTTTTTTGACTTCATCAATAATTACATCACTTTAACGAAATATTTTCATTTATCAATAATTCCCGTAAACGCTTCAAGGCACGGTTTAAACGGACTCTTACAGCACCCGAAGTTAAACCGACATATTCCGCAATATCCTTTGATTTACGGTCATAATAGTATTTCTGTATAATCAAGGTTGCATCAGGTTCACCAAGTGAGTGTATCTTTTCATATAGTATATTATTTCTTTCAGACGTTTCAAAATCATTTTCTATATCCGTATTATCGGGAATAGATTTAAGTTCCTCGTTATCAATATGTATGTCTTTATCCGAACTTAATTTCCGATACCTGTCCACAGCTGTTCTTTTTGCTACTGTACCGATATATGCCTGCAAAGAACCTGTATGTATCTCATTAAAATGAAGAAAAACATCTGCAAATACGTCACTGACACATTCCTCTGCATCTTCAGATGTACCCGTTTTTCGGATTCGTCCCCATATGATTGAATAAACATAACTTTGATATTGCTGGAACAGTGCTTTGAAACCATTTTTTCGTGACTTACTGATTAGCAGACGCAACTCTTCCTCAGTCATTATGACTTCACCCCATTATAAAAGCTCTAATGCACATTTTTACTTTCATTATATACTATCGTATCAAACATAAAAAGTGTTACACTTATTTGAAATATTTTTTACAGAAAATAAAAAATTACAGAAAAATAAAGGCAACAATCCATTGAAAATTTATTGAACATGACTAAAAGCGTAAACTTTTCAATTTAATACTTGACAAATTACATGGAAATGTGATATAATAAATTAAATTAAAGAATTTGAGGTGAAAAGATGCGTAAGTAATCCTGTTTTATTCAGTACAACGAAAAATTTTTATGACAGTCTTACTGTCAGTTTTGTTGTGCTTTTTTGCAGGATTTATACGCTCTTTTCGTCTGTACGGGCTGATTGCACCTTTTTACACAGTCGCAGGGAGAAGTATATCCTGCGGCTATTTTTAATTTAAGGAGGGCAATTTTATGTCATTGATAAACATATCCAATCTTACTTTTTCTTATGACGGAAATTCAGAAAATGTTTTTGAAAACGTTAGCATTCAGCTTGATACCGACTGGAAACTCGGTCTTATAGGACGTAACGGCAGAGGAAAAACCACTCTGTTGAAACTACTTCAGGGTGAAATTTCGGGAAGCGGCTCAATAAATTCAATTGTTGACTTTGAATATTTTCCGTATTCCGTCAAAAATCCCGATTACTTCACTATTGATATTATCCGTGAAATAGCCATTGATGCTGAAGATTGGGAAATTTACCGTGAAATGTCACTGCTCGGAATAAGTGAAGATGCCGATTACCGACAATTCTGTAAACTTTCGGGCGGTGAACAGACAAAAGTTATGCTCGCCGGACTATTTCTCAGAAGAAATTCTTTTCTTCTAATTGACGAGCCGACAAATCATCTTGATACTGACGGCAGGGATATTCTTGGCAGGTATCTAAGTCACAAGAAAGGATTTATTCTTGTCTCGCATGACAGAGAATTTCTTGATATGTGTACCGACCATATTATATCAATAAATAAGTGTAATATTGAACTTCAAAAGGGAAACTACTCGGATTGGCAGCGAAATAAAGATATGCAGGACAGATTTGAACTTGCTAAGAATGAAAAGCTGAAAAAGGATATTAAACGTCTTGAATCAGCCGCAAAACGTACTGCCGAGTGGTCTGATAAGGCTGAAAGAGCAAAGATAGGATTTGACCCTGTAAAAGTCGAAAAAAGCATATCCCGTCGTCCACATGAGGCGGCTAAAGCTAAAAAAATAATGTCACGTTCTACATCAATTTCAGAACGTCGTGAAAAGGCTGTCAAAGAAAAGGAAAAACTGCTTCATAACATTGAGCAGAGTGCTGAACTGAAACTCCGTCCCCTCAGATTTCATACAAGCAGACTTGTTCAGCTTGAAAATATATCACTCAGATACGGCGAAAAAATTGTCTGTGAAAATGTAAATCTTATTGTGAATCAGGGCGAACGTATTGCGATTACAGGAAAAAACGGCTGCGGAAAATCCAGTATACTGAAACTGATTTGCGG
>JAIDNR010000096.1 GCA_029063695.1 Ruminococcus sp. | reverse complement strand
AATAATGATACTGCAATATATTCTGCCAATAATTTTCTGAGGAGTGAAATATTATGAAAAAACTTATAGGAATCCTTGCTCTTTCGGCAGTTCTTGTACTTACAGGCTGTGCCGAACTTATTGATGAACTTCTTACCGTATCGGACGAAAGTTCCGTTTCTGCTGAAACAGTAACCGAATCCGAAACAGTACCCGAAACTGTGCAGACGACTGAAATAATAACTGAACCCGAAACAGTATCAACAGCCGAAACATCATCACAGGAACAGATATTCGATGATTATGCCGATGATATTCAGGTTGAATACAGTTTCCGCACTAAAAATCAGCTTGAACAGCATTTTGAAAAGCACGGCGATGAATTTGACGGCGATTTTGATTATAATACCGCTGAGGAATACGAAGCAGGTGCAAACGACGTTATAAATAATCCCGACGCACTATATAAAACCGAAAAGGACGACGGAGACGGCGTTTATTATCTTGAATCCACAAACGAATTTGTTATCCTATCAACCGACGGCTATATCAGAACTTATTTCCGTCCGACAGCAGGAATAGACTACTTTAACAGACAATAGGTGAAATTTTATGAATCCAAAATTACCTTATCTCAGGGAAAAAACGTCAAAACTTACATCATCTCCGGGCGTGTATATCATGAAAAACGTCAAGGGCGATATAATATATATCGGCAAGGCAAAGAACCTGAAAAAACGTGTTACAAGCTATTTCAGGGAAAATCCCGACCATACCCCGAAAGTCGCCGCAATGGTATCAAATGTAAACGACTATGATTTTATCGTCACTGACAGCGAATATGAAGCACTTATACTTGAATGCAGTCTCATAAAACAGCACAAGCCGAAATATAATATTCTTCTCAAAGATGACAAGGGCTATCACTATATCTGTATATCGGACGGCGAATATCCACGCATTACCGAAGAAAAAAAAGTATTGGCAGAAAAAAAGTGCATAGGAACTTATATAAGCTCAACTGTTGCAAGAGAAGCCGTCCGTGAAGCAAACAGAGTATTCATGCTTCCGACCTGCAATAAAGTTTTTCCCCGTGATTTCAGAAAAGAACGTCCGTGCCTTAATTATCACATCAAAAACTGCATGGGCGTTTGTACGGGAAAAATCAGCCGTGAAACATATCGGAAAACCGTTGATGACGCTGTGAACTTCATAAAATCGGGAAGTTCGTCGTCCGTTGAGCGTATGGAGCAGGAAATGAATACCGCCGCCGAAAATCTTGATTTTGAAAAAGCCGCTGTACTCCGTGACAGAATCAATGCAGTAAAAAAAGCCGCCGAAAAACAGAAGATACTGAACAGCGGCGTTAATAATGCCGATGTCATAGGAACTGCGGAATTTTATGACGGAGTATATATTTCTGTTCTTATTTACCGTAATGAACGTCTTTTCGACAAGACTGTATTTGAACTTGAAAAGTCCGACAATGATATTCTAAGCGACTTCATATATCAATTCTATCACGGCAGAAGCGATGTTCCGAAAGTCATAATAACAGACCATATTCCGCAGGATATTGAATTAATCAATGAATTTCTGGAAAAGCAGTCAGGCAGAAAAATTAAAATTCACCAGCCTCAGAAAGGAAGACTATATGAACTTCTCAGGCTTGCAAAAAACAATTCCGCCGAATATGCCGCACTTAAAAACAGCCGCACGGGAAAAGAAGTCATAGCACTTGAACAGCTCGGAAAGGTTCTCGGACTTGAACGTCCGCCTAAATATATCGAAGCCTATGATATATCAAATCTTTCATCTGAATCAATGTCAGCAGGAATGATTGTATTTGAGGACGGCAGACCGCTTAAAAAAGCGTACAAGCATTTTACTGTAAAAGAACAGCAGTTACAGAACGATTACGGCAGTATGCACGAAGTTCTGAAACGCCGTTTAATGCACATAGTAAATCAGGACGGCGACGAATATTTCAACCGTACTCCCGATTTGATTCTTCTTGACGGCGGTTCGGGTCACGTTCATGCCGTTGAACCGATTCTCAGGGAATTAAAACTTGATATTCCGCTTTTCGGCATGGTGAAAGACAATAAACACCGTACCCGTGCAATAGCAACAGGCGGTCAGGAAATTCAGATAAACAATTTGCAGTCGGCTTTCAATCTTGTTACACGGATTCAGGACGAAGTACATCGTTATTCTGTCAGCTTTATGCACAGCAGGCATAAGAAAAAAACCTACTCCTCCGAACTTCTTAAAGTCAAAGGAATAGGCGAAAAAAAACTTGCCAAAATTTTATTGAAATACAAGACTAAAGAAAGTCTCATGAATGCAGCTTCCGACGAACTTGCAAAGACTGCCGGAATAAGCCTGAAAACAGCTCAGGAACTATGGGAAGTGATTCATAATATAT
>JAIDNR010000095.1 GCA_029063695.1 Ruminococcus sp. | reverse complement strand
TACAGGTGCGAACTGGTTCGGACTGAACTGCATTGAATATTCTCCGCATTACCTTTATGCAGGTGATATTGATGATATGCTTCAGGAAGTGGCAGACAGGGGTATCAATGTTATCCGTTTCCCTATTTCAACAGAACTTATTCTTTCGTGGATGAACGGTACTCCGTATCAGATAAGTTCAGGCGGTATGCAGGCTGTTTATAATCCGCCTGTAGACCAGGACGACGGAAACGGCGGTGTTGTCAAGGCAGGAACATACGGCAATCTGAATAAGGATTTCGTAGAAGCTGATGGCAAAACTCTTATCACAAGTGACAGAGGATTTGATATAATCCTTGATAAGTGCAAGAAGTATGGCATCAAGGCTTTTATTGATATTCACAGTCCTCATGCCGATAACTCAGGTCACAACTATAATCTGTGGTACGGCAAGGAAACTGCTGACGGCACTATGGTTACAACTGATATATGGATTGATACGCTTGTATGGGTTGCAGAAAAGTATAAGAATAATGATACTCTTATCGGATACGACCTGAAAAACGAACCACATGGCAAAGGTCCTGAGGGTGACAAGGCTGCAAAATGGGACGGCTCAACGGACGAAAACAACTGGGCTTATGCTGCCACAAAGTGTGCCGATGCTATTCTTGAAGTGAATCCGAATGCACTTATCTTTATTGAAGGTGTTGAACAGTCTCTCAGCGGTGCTATGCCTGGAGATTATTGGGGTATCGCTGACAGACGTGACAACTCACCGTATATCGGAGCATGGTGGGGCGGAAATTTCAGAGGTGCAAGAGAATATCCTATCAAGCCTGAACACGGCACAAGTCAGATTGTTTATTCTCCTCATGACTACGGTCCTTCTGTTTATGCTCAGACGTGGTTTGACAAGGACTTCACAACAAAGACTCTCCTTGATGACTACTGGTACGATACATGGGCTTATATCAATGCTGAGGACATCGCTCCTGAACTTATCGGTGAGTGGGGCGGTCATATGGACGGTGCGGAAAATCAGAAGTGGATGGAACTTCTCCGTGACTATATGATTGAACATCATATTAATCATACTTTCTGGTGTCTGAACACAAACTCAGGTGATACAGGAGGACTGTGGGCAAACATCTCCTGCGGTCAGCAGGCTGGCTCGACAAAGATTACGTGGGAAGAAGAAAAGTATGCACTTATGGAGAAGTCTCTTTGGCAGACTCAGAAAACAGGAAAGTATATCGGTCTTGACCACCAGATAGCTCTTGGACAGAACGGTCTTTCACTGAATGAGTTCTATTCTGATTATGCCACAACAGAGGGAAGCAATCTTGACGGCGGTACTGTAAAGTACGGCAAGCCCGTTGTGACTAATCCAAATGAACAGACTACCACTGCAAAGCCTGTTCAGACAACAGGTACTCCTGCAACTACAGGTGAATCTTCCGGAAAAACACTCATAGGAGATGCAAATGAGGACGGACAGGTTGATATTGCCGATGCAACTGCAATAATTCAGCATATGGGTAATCCCGATGAATACGCTCTCAGCGAACAGGGTAAGTTAAATGCCGATATTGTAAATCAGGGTGATGGAGTAACAGGTGCGGACGCTGTGGCACTTCAGCTTATTGAAGCAAAAAAAATCAGACAGTCCGAACTGCCGATTACTATGGAGCAGTATAATGCACTTCTGAGTGAATAATCATTTGTTTAGTTTTTATCATTTTTATTAAAAAAGCAAACCTGAGTAAAATCAGGTTTGCTTTTTTCAGATATTTATTATTTATCGTAAAAAAATTTATTCAATAAGGAAATTAATTTTGCAATGTCAATCGGCTTGGCAATATGACCATTCATACCGCATTTCAATGCGTTCTGCTTATCTTCTTCAAAAGCATTGGCAGTCATTGCAAAAATCGGAATTGATGCAAGTTTTTTGTTTTCCAGACTTCGTATTGTTTTCGCCGCCTCATATCCGTTCATTACAGGCATCTGAATATCCATAAGTATAAGACTGTAATACTTGGGTACGGAGTTTTTCAGCATATCAACAGCGATTTTTCCGTTATCGGCAATTTCTACTTCAAATCCGTTAGATGACAGAATTTCCTCAGCAATTTCCTGATTAAGTTCATTGTCCTCAACAAGCAGGATACGTTTTGTGACTGAATCGGACTTATTATTGACAGTAATTTCGGATTCACCTGTATTCTGAGAAGATTCCGGTGCTGTTTCTTTTATTTCCATATCAAAGCGGAGAGGAAGGCGGATAATTACTTCCGTTCCTATGCCTTTTTGGCTTTTTACATCAATAGTTCCATTCATTGTGTCAATAATATTTTTTGTGATTGCCATTCCAAGTCCCGTACCCTGAATACCGCTGTTGGTGGTATTTCTTTCACGGGCAAATAATTCGTAGATATGTGAAAGAAAATCTTCACTCATACCAATTCCGTTGTCCGTAATGCAGAACTCATAATCGGAAAATCCATGAATTGTTCCTGCCTTTTCACTTATTTTAAGAGTGATTTTTCCGCCCTCATTTGTATATTTGATTGAATTGCTTATAATATTCAGAAGTGCCTGATTAAGACGGAGTTTGTCGCAATAGATATTATCATTTATAATGTTAGCTGTTTCAATATGAAATTCGAGTCTCTTTTCCTGAAGATGAGTATATATAATATTTTTAATATTATGCAGAATATCAGACAGACTGCACAGTGTTTCTTCTATCTGAATTTTACCGCTTTCAATCTGGCTCATATCCAGAACATTATTGATAAGGCTGAGAAGATGATTTCCCGATGACATGATTTTTTTCAGATAATCTTCAACCTGTTCACGGCGGTCAATATGCATTACAGCAAGATTTGTGAATCCCATAATAGCATTCATCGGTGTACGTATATCATGAGACATATTTGAAAGGAATATACTTTTTGCCTTGTTTGCCGCATTTGCCTGTAAAAGTGCGTTTTCCAGAAGCTTTTTCTGCTGCATTTCATTTCGGGTTTCTTCGTCAACATTTCGGATTCCCAGAACAATATTATGCTTTTTTTCCCATGTTCCTGTACGGACTGCTTTAATTTCATAATATTGTATCTCGTCATTTTTTAATGCACGATAATTTGTATAATATAATTGCTTTTTTGTAAGTTCTTTTTTAAGTCTTTCAAGATTTAAAATTTCATGGAGCATCTCACGGTCGTCTTTATAGACAAATAATTGTATATATCTCTCCATACTCTCATTGAATGACAGTTCATTATTTGAACTGAAAGCATCGTCGTATGTGTTATCATATCTCAGGGTTATACCGAGACCTGTATCAAGATTAAACGACCATACTATACTATAGTCGATGCTGAGTGCCTGTACAAGTTCTGACTGTCGGCGTTCTTTTTCTTTTTCCTGAAGTTTCTGGTCGGTGCAGTCAAGAAGAAAACGCTGATAGAAAAGTTCTCCGTTTTCTTTAAGTAATTTGATATTGCCCATGATATGAAGAATTTCACCGTCTTTATGCTGTACACGATATTCTACACTTGCACTGTCGCCTTCTTCTTTCAGGGTTTTGATTGCATTGCGGAGTATCGGCTTATCCTCGTCCATTACAGAATTAGCGATAATATCAAATCCGTCTGCTAAAAGTTCATCAGAAGAATCATAACCAAGTAGCTTAAGGGCGGTTTTATTTACGCTTAAAATTTTTAATCCGTCTATGGAATGACAAAGTATTCCGCAGTCAACAGCGGAAAAAATCGTTTCCATCATAAGATTTTTTCTGGTGATTTCCTGCTCGTATGCACGTTCACGGGTAATATCGATTCCGACGCCTACAGTACCCATAACGCTTCCGTCCAAATCATATAAAGGAGATTTGAATGTGGTAAGCAGTTTCATATCATCGCCAGACTTTACATATTCTTCAGATACTATGGTCTGCTTTTGGACCATAACTTCCATATCCGATTTCATGCAGTCATGACCTTCATTTTCGGGGTCGTTCGGGTCAACGTCCCATATATAGAAATGTTCTCTGCCCTCAACCTGCTGTTTCGTTTTGTTTACGGTTTTGCAGAAACTGTCATTTACCTTGCAATGTATGCCGTTTTTATCCTTATACCAGATAAGGTTTGGAATGCTGTTTATTGTGGATTCCAGATATTGATTGGTTTGCCAGTAATCCTTGCTCATTTTGTAATGACTCTGCCATTTTAAAAAGCGGAAACGAAGTTCTTCGCCTGATAAAGGATAAAGCCATATATCTGTTATTTCCGGCAGAAAGTCATTCAGGAGTAAAAAATTCTCTTTATCTGTAAGCACGATAAGCTGAGTGTCCGCACGTTTTGAGGAGATTATTGTTTTTATCATACTGATGTCAACCGATTCAGAATCTGATGTGAAATCAGCAAAAATAACATCTGCTTTTTCGATATGACTTGTTGTCGGAATTATTAAGTCATGTGAAAATGTATAGGAAAAATTCTTTGGAGAAGGTATTGTTTTTATAATCTCAATCGTTTCATTCAAACGACCCATAAAGTAAAAATTAACACCACAATGATACATATTATATCCTCCTGAACTATTTGACCTGATACTCTTATTATGAATAT
>JAIDNR010000094.1 GCA_029063695.1 Ruminococcus sp. | reverse complement strand
TAACTGTAAATATATACTGCTGTGCAAACAGAATTTTTATTAAGGAGAAATCAGCATGAAAAACATTTTATTTGCTGCTTCGGAGTGTGTTCCTTTCATTAAAACAGGCGGTCTCGCCGATGTTGTAGGTGCACTTCCGCAGTACATCAACAAGGACGAATTTGATGTAAGAGTTATTATGCCTTACTATACCTGCATTCCTGCAAAGTTCAGAGACAATTTCAGATATGTTACCCATTTCTATATGGATTACGGTCTCCGTCAGAACGGTGTACACGTAGGAATAATGGAATATGAATACAACGGAATCAAGTTCTATTTTGTTGATAATGAATACTATTTCAAATGCGACAGTCCGTATTCATCAGATTTGAAATGGGACATCGAGCGTTTCACATTTTTCTGTAAGGCTGTCCTTGCAATTCTTCCTGTTGTGGGTTTTCGTCCTGACATCATTCATTGTCATGACTGGCAGGCATCGCTGATTCCTGTATTTCTGCATTCAACATTTGCAACAAATCCTTTCTACAGCTCAACAAAATCAATCATGACAATTCACAACCTGAAATTTCAGGGCGTATGGAATATCGACACATTCAAGTACAATACCGCACTTCCTGGCTATATGTTCACTCCCGACAAGCTTGAATTTAAAAAAGATGCAAATATGCTCAAAGGCGGTCTTGTCTATGCCGATTATATCACCACAGTTTCCGAAACCTATGCAGAGGAAATCAAATATCCGTTCTTCGGCGAACAGCTTGACGGTCTTCTCCGTGCAAGAAGTGCTTCTCTCAGAGGTATTATCAACGGTATTGACTATAAAGTATTCGACCCTTCAAATGACAAGCAAATTTTTGAAGAATACAGCGTGAAGAACTTCAAAAAGAAAAAAGCTGCCAACAAGGAAAAGCTTCAGGCGGAACTCGGTCTCCCTGTTGACAAGGATAAGTATATGATTGGAATTATCTCTCGTCTCACCGACCAGAAAGGTCTTGACCTTATAAACTGCGTTATGGAACGTATATGCGACCCGAATACTCAGTTTGTAGTTGTCGGAACTGGTGAACAGAGATATGAGGATATGTTCAGACATTATCAGTGGAAATATCCTGAGCGTGTTTCCGCAAATATACTCTATTCAGATGCCCTTGCACATAAGCTCTATGCTTCTGCCGACGCTATGCTTATGCCGTCTCTCTTTGAGCCGTGCGGACTTACTCAGCTCATATCCCTTCGCTATGGTACAGTGCCGATTGTCCGTGAAACAGGCGGTCTTAAAGATACAGTTGTACCATACAATGAATTTGACGGAACAGGTACGGGCTTCTCATTCAAGAACTACAATGCAGAGGAAATGCTCGGCGTAATCAACTATTCAAAGAGCGTTTACTATGACCACCGTACTGAATGGAACGAAATGGTTAAGAGAGGCATGGAAGCAGACTTCTCCTGGAACAGTTCTGCACTCCAGTATGAGGGTATGTACAGCTGGATGATTAACTGGTGAAATGACGGTGCAGAATCTGCACCCGAAATCAGACAGAATAAACCTCTTATCTCATTTCTTAACAGGATATTCAAATTAAAATTATGAACAGAACTATTATAAAAGGTGCAGTTTTTGACATGGACGGTCTGATGATTGATACCGAAAAACTGTACCTGCAATACTGGAAACAAGCTGCCGCCGATTTCGGGTATATTATGGAAGATAAGCACGTATTTGCCATAAGAAGTCTCGCCCGCAAATATTCAATTCCGAAACTCAAAGGATTTTTCGGTGATGATTTTCCAACTGAAAAAATCCGTGAAAGACGTACAGAACTCATAAATTCCCATATTGACAAGTACGGAATCGAAATAAAAAAAGGTCTTTTTGAGCTTCTAGACTATCTGAAATCAAACAGAATAAAGCTTGCTGTTGCTACAGCTACTCAGCGTGACAGAACTATGCTGTATCTCAAAAGAATAAATGTCACTGACTATTTCGATTCCGTAATATGCGGTGATATGGTAACAAACGGCAAACCCGAACCCGATATTTATATTACCGCTTCTGAACAGCTCGGACTTCTGCCCAATGAATGTGCAGCTTATGAGGATTCGCCGAACGGAATAAAATCCGCATTTTCTGCCGGCTGTCATGCAATTATGATTCCCGATATGACTCAGCCAAACGATGAAATTATTCCAATGCTCAGTGCCGTGTATGAAAGTCTTGATAAATCAATTGACTTTTTTGAAGGGAGAATTTAAATGCCAAGCATATCAGAAATATTTGAAATCCCGAAATTCTACTATTTTGACAGCGGAAACGATTATTCAGGAAGTATGGGCAATTTTTCTTATAAAATCATAACAAAAGACGTATTCAAAGCTATGACATGGCACGGCAGACTATGTTCAATGAAAGCCGAAATCGAAAACGAACATGAATTTGAACGTTCCCAGCAGGGATTTGATAACATGATAAAATGGATTGAAGAAAAATATTCAGAATAAAAACTATAAAAATTGTGCGAAGTGATTCCGCACAATTTTTATAGTTATATGATTATACAAAAAGGCACTTCCGATAAGGAAAGTGCCTTTATTATTTTTGATGTTACCAGACAAATCAAGCCTTGTCAACGCTTCCGAAAAGTTCCATTTTCTCCTTAACCTTAGCCTTGATAGCCTCAAATCCCGGATTGAGGAGCTTTCTCGGGTCAAATCCCTTGCCCTGCTGGTCCTTGCCTGCTTCAATGTACTCTCTTGTAGCTTCCTGGAATGAAAGCTGACACTCTGTGTTAACATTAATCTTAGCAACGCCGAGAGAAATAGCCTTCTTAATCATATCGTCAGGAATACCTGTACCGCCGTGAAGGACGAGAGGCATTTCACCTACTTTTTCATTTACAGCAGCGAGAGTCTCAAAGCTGAGACCTGCCCAGTTCTCAGGGTATTTACCATGAATATTTCCGATGCCTGCTGCAAGGAAGTCAACACCGAGGTCTGCAATCATCTTGCACTCATTCGGGTCAGCACATTCGCCTGCACCAACAACGCCGTCCTCTTCACCGCCTATTGAACCAACTTCAGCCTCGATTGAAAGGCCGAGATTGTGAGCAACGTTTACAAGTTCTGTTGTCTTTGCAACGTTTTCTTCAATCGGGAAGTGTGAACCGTCGAACATGATTGATGTAAAGCCTGCCTTGATGCACTTATAGCAGCCCTCATATGAGCCATGGTCAAGATGAAGTGCAACTGGAACTGTAATTCCAAGAGACTTGTCCATAGCAGCAACCATAGCTGCAACAGTCTCAAAACCTGTCATATACTTGCCTGCACCCTCTGATACACCGAGAATAACCGGAGAATTGCACTCCTGAGCTGTAAGAAGAATAGCTTTAGTCCATTCAAGATTGTTGATATTGAACTGACCTACTGCATACTTTCCGTCTCTTGCCTTTTTAAGCATTTCTGTAGCTGAAACTAACATTTTTAATTCCTCCTGAATTTCATTATCGGGGAAACTCCCTGACTTTTTTATTTTACCATACTTTTAAGTAAAATGCAATAGTATTTTGTAAATTTTTTCCTAATTTCTGATAATTTTTTCAAAAGGTTCTTTGCAAAGCTTAGTAAAAAATTTTACAACAAATCCTGTAAGCAGTGCGGAAATAATAGTACCCTCACGAGTTCCGACAAGTCTGAAATTAAAAAATACAAGCGAAAGTATCACAGCAATAAGCACACATGAAATATCGAAGAATATCTTGATATTCCCGAACGGCTTTTTTGAAATATCGGAAATCGCCTTTACAAAGGCTTCACCTGAGTTCATTATTACATCTGCAATTACAGAAAGTGATATACCGAACCCCATTATGACAATTCCTGAAATTACCATAAATATACGCATAAAATAGCTGTCGGCAGTTATAGGAGAAACAATTGTCATGGAAATATCAGTAAACCAGCCGAAAAGAAATGACAGCGGAATCTGCAAAAGCTGAATAAGTTTAAAATTTTTGCGTAATAGTATCACCTGCCCTGCTATGAGTACACAGTTCCAGATAATCAGCCATGTCCCTAATGATAACGACGGAAATTTCATACTGAGTACATTGGAAACCGATGATATGGGCGATACTCCGAGTTCACCATGTTTTGTGAATGCAACTCCAAGAGCAGAAATAAAAAGACTTATGATACATAATATGTAGCGTTTTACCAGTTCTTTTTTAGACATTATACTTCTTCTTTCTTTTATAATTTTGATTTAATATAATCAGCCAGTTCTGTAAACTGATGCTCTTCCTGCAATTTTTTAAGACCTTCAATTGTATCGTATTCATAGTTAGATACAGTATCGCAGAATCTCACAATACTGCCGTTTCTGAATGACAGTGCGATTTCAATATGCGGTATTTTGCCGTACCTGCCGTTAGTGAACACTGTTTTTGTTCTGACATTTATAATATTTTTATAGGAATATTCATATTTCTTAAATCCTACCTGAAAAACAACAGATTTCTCATTTGCTGAAAATCTGCCTTTTGCAAGCCGTTCGCTTACTAATAATGTCAATCCCACTGTAACAGGTGCGGTAACAAAGTGGAGAAC
>JAIDNR010000093.1 GCA_029063695.1 Ruminococcus sp. | reverse complement strand
GTATATATACTGTATGTTTATTGTACTGGTTTTCCTTTGAAAAGAGTTTATAATTATACATAGAGAGATTCAATATCTTTGAAAGATAATAACAGGAGGAAATCAAAATGAAAGACAAGCTCAATGCAATGGTTTATTGTAGAAACAACGAATATGGAAAACTCGACTTTTATCTTGAAGTCAAGGGAGAGAAAATATATCTCTTCACCACCGACTTCTATTCGCATAACATCCACGACGAGTACTACAACGGTAAAAGACTGGATGAGGTTTTCAGCAAAACATCCATGATTCGTCAGCAGAAGCTGAAGGAACGCATCATCCGTATGGCAAAATTCACTGCACAGGAGAATCAGCTCGCTCTCTTCGGCAAGTCTAAGAAACCCGTACATAGGAAATCTACAGTCGATTACGACTATGAGATTGCATAATACAGGGAGGTAATACTTAAT
Source organism: Ruminococcus sp. (assembly GCA_029063695.1). Classification (GTDB taxonomy): domain Bacteria; phylum Bacillota; class Clostridia; order Oscillospirales; family Ruminococcaceae; genus Ruminococcus. The sequence continues at coordinate 4,147 of JAIDNR010000093.1, read as the reverse complement.
GAATATTCAGATCAAAACAAGTGGTGGTATTGTTCAGCTGCCTATCGAAACCAAACTTCTCGCCGATAGAAAGATTTTTATTCAGGGCGAGATCAATCACGACTCTGCTGTTGAATTTGTCAAGCAGCTCCTTATCCTATGCAAAGAGGATAAGGAGGTCCCTATCGATATTCTCATTAACTCACCCGGCGGGGAGATTACAGCGGGATTGTTGATGTACGATGTGCTCCAGTCATGCAAAACTCCTATCAGAATGTTCTGCCTCGGTTCTGCATATAGCATGGCAGCTTTGATTTTTGCAAGTGGCAAGCATGGATGCAGATATATGCTGGAACATTCAGAAGTTATGCTGCATGAACCTCTCCTCGGAAATCGTGTCGGAGGCAATGCCTCGTCAATCAAGTCTATCTCTGAGAGTCTCATGGATACTCGCAGGAAGATAAATAAGATTTTGGCACTGCATACATCCAAAACAGAAGCAGAAGTAGAACAGGCTACTGCGTTCGACCATTATTTCTGCCCCAATGAGGCCATTGCATTTGGCCTTGCAGATGCTATTGCTGATTTCACAACTATTATGGAGGGATAATTTACGAATGGGAAAGGAAAGAATAATTCTCGGCAAGGATGCGATTTATAGCACAGATGCAGAAACAGGTATAACAAACAATGTTGTTGTAGTCGGATCGTCTGGTTCCGGCAAGACGGTTAGTGTTATCATCCCTAAGCTGCTTGAAACCACCGAAAGTTCAATTCTCTGTTCAGTGAGTAAGAGACGTGTTGTTGACCAGTATGCTCTGGTGTTCAAGAAAAGAGGTTATAATGTACTTGATCTGAATTTCGCAGAGCCTGAGAAAAGCACAATCTGCTATGACCCGATTCAGTTCCTTACATCTACCGAGGATGTAGCTTATCTCTCATCGGCACTGATTATGAGCGATGGAAGAAAAGCAAACTCCAAAGCAGATCCATACTGGGACTCAACTTCAGAAAACCTGTTGAACGCTATAATTTGCATGACTCTTGCAACTGAAGAACACGCCACTATGGATGATGTGCTAAGAAATATCGACAAGCTGCGTATCAAAAGCGGTGGAAGCCATATCGAGACAACGCTCGATGATATTTTTGAAGTAATCTGCGAGAATGACCCGTACGGTTTTTGTGCTGTTAACTGGATGGTTTTTAGCACTCTCGACAGCACAAAGACTGCATCATGCATTTTGTCGTCCTTACAGACCATGATGGCATCTATCTTCACAACCGGACTTCGTAAACAAATTGCCAAAAAGCCTTGCATTGATATCGAAAGTATCGGCAAGGAAAAGACGGCTCTTTTCATCACATGTTCAGCTATGAATCCGGCACTGAACACTTTCGTCAACATTTTTTACGCACAGGTGTTTAAGACGCTCTTTGAAACCGCACAGAAAATGCCTGATTACAAACTTCCGGTTCGTGTAAGTATGCTTTATGACGACTTCGCTGTTGGAGGAACTGTGAAGGACTTCGATCAATACTCTTCTATTATTAGGGAAGCTAACATGGATTATTGCATATTAATCCAGTCGGAAACACAACTGATCGAGCGTTATGGTGATTTCGGTGCAAAAACGATTTTGAATAATACGGATACCTATGTCTTTCTTGGTTGCAATGACTATGATACAGCGAGAGCAGTATCATTAAGGGCAGATGTTCCTGTTGAAACAGTCCTTTCTATGCCGATCGGCAAGGAAATCATCTTCAGAAGAGGTAGCAAGCCTGTCTTTACTCAGCGCTACGATACATACGAGGATGAGAGATATATTGCAATCGCTAATACGGCAAAAGTTATGAAAAGGTGGCGTTGAAGTGAGAGGAAGTGTAGATAAACAGCATAAGTGGTTCGTAAACGCTCTCAGAAAGAGTATGTTTCCTAAGAAGAAAAATAGAGATAGTGATTCTATTTTTAATTTACTTGATGATACCTTTGATTCAGATGATATGCTTGATATACAGGCAGAGCTTGAAAAGAAATTTAATGAGCTTTTCGGTGATGACTGCGACAATGATTAAGCAAAGCTGATGGGGATGTTATTATATGATCGGCAACAAAATGAAAAAATCTGAATATGTGGTGGATATGCTGATTTGGTCAGTCATTTCGATGTTCTATTACAAAAGTCTATTATTTAGAACACTTGATGACTACAGCCTCGTTCAGTCTGACTTGGCACTATGGGGAATCATTGCAATCTTCTCTGCTATTGGAATTTCCATAACATTTGAAAAACAGCGAAACAGCTTCAGTATTTTTTGTATTGAGACTGTAAGCTATTTTTGCTATACAGTGTTAGCCTATTACGATTATAGGCATGATCAAGTTATAATATTGTTTAAGGCCATTTTTCCTATTATTGGCGTCTTAACGATACTCGTCTTTCGTAGAAAAGGCTCATTCAGCTTTAAGTTGAGACAGAGTCTGCTTAACGCATATCGCATCACCGCTATGGCTGTAGCTTTATCTGTTATCTTGATCGGATGTGGTTTACTATTTAAGGACAAGGCAAATTTAAATATGAGCGATACACAATGTGGATATGCATCAGATGATACCATAGCAAAGAATATTGAGATTCTTCAAAACTTGCAAGAAGAAAAATGGACATATCTTTCAGTCGATGAAAAAGTTGCGGTGTTGCAGACAGTCGCAAATATAGAGGCTCATTACCTGGGATTGTCTCATGGGCTGACTGTAAAAGTAGCTGTTCTTGATTCCTATACACTTGGTACATATAACGATAGGAAACATCGTATTCAGATCAGTTTGGATGAGGTAAAGTACTATGGGGCATTAAAGTGCGTGAAAACGGTTTGTCATGAGGCTTATCATGCTTATGAGTATCAATTAGTCCAAGTATATGATGAAGCAGCTGATGATATGAAGGCACTCTGCATATTCAGAGATGCAAAGAAATATAAATCAGAATTTGAAAACTATATTCATGGTTCAGAGGATTATGATGCCTATTGCGAGCAGTCTTGCGAAGAAGATGCAAGGGATTATGCTTACGATGCCATGCTGGATTACAAAGAAAAGGTGTACAGCTATACAACCATTAATAACGAGTAAGGAGAGAGTGCAGGCACTTATTGATGTTTTAGATAAAAAGGCTTGAAAAAGTCGCAGATTGTGATATAATAAAGAAATGAAAGTAATATGGAGATATTTAACAAACTGGTTTATGCACACAGAAGTGAGCATTACAGTAAACATATGAGAAATTGATACTTTTATTCCTTTATCTGTGATTTTTTATAATTCCTTCATCCATTCAATATATTCAATGTATTTTTATTAAGGAGCTGAAAGCATATGAAAGATAACATACTTCTGAAAAAAATTGCTGAAGCTCCGATGAGACTATGCTCAAAGGTCTACGGTGCAGTTCTTGGAAAGGCGATAGGAGTACGCTTAGGTATACCCTATGAGTTTAGTACTGACCCCGTTCATGACCCAAATAAGCTTGACGAAGTAACAACATTCCCATTAAATGAATTTGATGTATATCCAGATGATGATACGAACGGATTCTATTTATTCTCAAAGGCATTCAGCCGCATTTCAAGTGCTGAGCAAATCAGCACAGATATTGCTGCAGAGCTGATACTGGAGCAGGCGTCCGAGGACAGAGGAATGTTTTGGTGGGTAGACGAAGGAAAGAATGGCTATTATTCACGCAGCACTGAATCAAAGGCATATCACAACCTTATAAACGGAGTTCCTTCCTATGAAAGTGGCAGTTATGCTCGTAACGGTTTCTCAGCAGATACTGTCGGTGGACAAATATTCTATGATGCAACGGGTATCCTCTTTCCCGGAGATCCGGAACGTGCAGCAAAATGTGCCGGTACACTCGCAAAGGTGACGCACGCCGGAGAAGGAAGACTGGGTGCCAAGTTTATGAGTGCCTGCATCAGTCAGGCTTTCATAGATAGCGATATTATGTCTGTTATTGATACCGCAATGAAAACCTTACCCACAAATTCTCATTATTACCGCATGGTAAGAAATATCATCTATACTTACAAAAAGCACCCGTATGACTGGCATAAGTGTATGGACTACATAAATGAATACTACAATGAACACGCTGTCTGGGAC
>JAIDNR010000092.1 GCA_029063695.1 Ruminococcus sp. | reverse complement strand
TACTGAATATGGTATAATTATGTTAGCAGGAGGCGCTTTATGGAAATAAGATTGTTACGCTATTTTTTAATAGTAGCAAGAGAAGAAAATATCACAAGGGCAGCTGAGAAACTTCATATCACGCAGCCCACATTATCAAGACAGCTTCATCAGCTTGAGGAGGAACTTGGAAAGCAGCTTTTAAAACGTGGCAATCATGATGTCAAACTGACTGATGACGGAATGCTTCTCAGGAAACGAGCAGAGGAAATTATTGACCTTGTGGAAAAAACAGAAACAGAAATGATTGCAGGAAATGAAGAAATTACAGGTGATGTTTACGTTGGTGCAGGCGAAACGGACGCTGTTAGAATAATCGCAAAAATTGTTCAGAAAATCCAGAATGAGCATTCGGGAATCACATTTCACAATATCAGTTGTGACTCAATAGATGTCATAGACAAGCTGAATAAAGGTCTGATTGATTTTGGCGTGTTGTTCGAGCCATCGGACTTTTCAAGCTTTGAACACATTAAGTTCCCTGTCTATGACAAATGGGGAGTGCTTATGCGTAAGGACAGCGATTTAGCAATCAATAAATACATCACTTCTGATATGCTCGTTAATCGTCCGCTGATCGTATCAAGGCAGATGATGAATGCTGTTAATCTTTCTGAGTGGCTTGAAATACCTGAGAAAAAAATAAAGGTAGCAGCAACATCAAATCTTATTTTTAATGGTTCTCTGCTTGTAGATGAAGGCATTGGATATGCCATTACACTTGATAAACTGATAAACTGTACAGGTGACAGTAATCTTTGTTTTCGTCCGTTTTATCCGCTGAAATCTGCACAGATGTATCTTGTATGGAAAAAATATCAGATGTTTTCAAAGGCTGCTGAAAGATTTCTTAATGATTTCAGAACTATAGTGGAAAACGATATAGAAAAGTAAAAAAATGGCTGTACTTAGCAGAAAAGCATTGGTGCATAATCAGATTTTTAAACGATTTACCGATAATTTTTGGGTATTTTGCGAATAGATTTTTTGCATAAAATATGATATAATTTTATTTTAAAGTTGACAATGCAGAACGCAAAAATAAAGAGTTCTTCTTAAATAACTGAGGTCAGGAGATAAAAATAATGAAGGCTGAAAACAAAATATATATAAAAATAATCACCGCATTTATGACATGCTTAATATTCATCATATCCAACTTAATAACAGCATTTGCCGATGAGCAGTCTGATAATCGGACAGTCAAAGCCGGCATCTTTTGCTTTGATGGTTATCACATGAAAGACGAAAATGGAAGTCTAACCGGTTACGGCATCGAGTTTCTCGACTTGGTTTCCGAATATTCTCATTTGAATTTCCAATACACAGGTTATGACAGAGCATGGGGCGAAATGCTTACTATGTTGGAAAACGGAGAAATTGATGTAGTGACTTCAGCTCGGAAAACCTCAGAGCGTCAGGAAAGCTTCGCATTTTCCTACCCAATTGGCAGAAATAATACTATTCTTTCGGTTCGGCTTGATAATTCACAGTTGCATGGCAGCGATTACAAAACTTATGACGGAATGGTGATTGGACAACTGACAGGAAGCAGTCAGAATCAAAGTCTGGCAGAGTTTGCTGAAGAAAAAGGCTTTTCCTACCTGATAAAAGAATACAATGATGCAGATGTTCTTACTGCCGCTTTGCAGGACGGAGAGGTTGATGCAATCCTTTCCAGTGACCTGAGAAAGGCTGAAAATGAAAAAACATTGGATATCATAGCAGAAGATAACTTCTATGCAATCGTCAGAAAAGACGATAAAGAGCTTCTTGACGAAATCAATTATGCTATTGAGCAGATGGATATGAATGAAGGTGACTGGAAAAATGTATTGTTTTATCGGTATTACGGTCCGGTCTTTTCCTCCGAACTTACCTTTACAGAGCGTGAAAAGGAATACATTCGTAAAATCGTCTCAGGAGAGAAGAAGATTACTGTTACAGCCCTCGGCGACAGGGAACCATATTCCTATGTGGAAAACGGAGAATTAAAGGGCATTCTTCCGGATTATTTTGCCTATGTCATGGAACTTGCCGGACTGCCATATGAAATCGTAACTCCAAAAGACAAGGAGGACTATTACAACATAGCAAGCACTAACAGTGTAGATGTTGTTATTGACAGGCTTAGTTCCATTCCGGTTATGGAAGAAGCCTCTTATCCTGGATTCAATACAGATATCTACATGACAACGGGAGTGGCAAGAGTAATCCGACAGGATTTTGCCGGAGATATTAAAAAAGTTGCAGTATCCGATTCCCAGAGTAAAGCTCTCATTGTCAAGGAACTTTACGGTGATGTTGAATTTTTAAGCTATCCCACTCGAGAGGCTGCTATGCAGGCTGTTTTGGACAGGAAAGTAGATGCCGCATATGTGTATGCCTATGCAGCACAATTGTTTGTAAATAATGATAAAACCAATTCATTATATTACAGCATTGAAAATAATATGAATGTGGATTTTAGAATGTATGTGCGTAACAGCACGGATCATGAGCTGATAACTATACTGAATAAGTG
>JAIDNR010000091.1 GCA_029063695.1 Ruminococcus sp. | reverse complement strand
CATTATAACCTCCTTTTAGGAATAAAGTCACATACGGATATCCGTATGTGACTTTAAAAAAATTACTTATAAAGCGGGAATTTCTCGCAGATAGCGTTTACGCCTGCACGGATTTCATCAGCCTTGTTTTCAAAGTCTGTAGCACAGAGGTAAATATACTCAGCGATTTTTTCCATTTCCTCAACGCCTAAACCTCTTGTTGTAACAGCAGGTGTACCGATTCTGATACCGCTTGTTACGAACGGCTTTTCAGGGTCATTGTGGATAGCATTCTTGTTTACTGTGATATAAACTTCGTCAAGACGGTGTTCAAGTTCCTTGCCTGTGATATTGAACGGACGGAGGTCAACAAGCATAAGGTGATTGTCTGTACCGCCTGAAACGAGATTGAATCCACGTTTGAGAAGTCCCTCAGAAAGTGCCTTTGCGTTCTCTACAATACGTTTCTGATAGTCCTTAAATTCGGGCTTGAGTGCTTCGCCGAAACATACGGCTTTTGCTGCGATTGTGTGCATAAGAGGACCGCCCTGAGTTCCCGGAAAGATTGCTGAATTGATTTTCTTTGCAAGTGCTTCGTCATTTGTAAGAATAAGTCCGCCACGGGGTCCTCTTAAAGTCTTGTGAGTTGTAGTTGTTGTGATGTCAGCATACGGAACAGGTGATTCGTGTACTCCTGCGGCAACAAGTCCTGCAATATGTGCCATATCAACCATGAATAATGCACCTACAGACTTTGCAATTTCAGAAAGTCTCTTGAAATCGATTGCTCTTGGATATGCACTTGCACCTGCAACGATAAGCTTTGGCTTGTGTTCCTCAGCGAGTGCCTGAACTGTATCATAGTTGATTGTTTCTGTTGTATCATCAAGACCGTATGAAACAAAGTTGAAGTACTTGCCTGAAAGGTTTACAGGTGAACCGTGTGTAAGATGACCGCCGTCAGCAAGGCTCATTCCAAGAACTGTATCGCCCGGCTGGAGTACTGCAAAGTAAGCAGCGGTATTAGCCTGAGCTCCTGAATGTGGCTGAACGTTTGCGAATTTAGCTCCGAAAAGTTCCTTTGCACGTTCAATAGCAATAACTTCTACTTCGTCAACACACTGACAGCCTCCATAGTATCTTTTACCCGGATAGCCCTCAGCATACTTGTTTGTAAGTACACTGCCCATAGCTGCCATTACAGCAGGAGAAACAATGTTTTCACTTGCAATAAGTTCGAGATTACGTCTCTGTCTTGCAAGTTCCTTGTCCATAGCCGCACCGACTTCAGGGTCATAACCTGATACAAAGCCGATTGAATCCATTAAATCGTTGTACATTTAAAATCTACTCCTTAAAATTAAAATATAAGATAATTATACACTAAATTGCAGATATTTGCAATAGTAAACGAAAAATTTTTTATCTGCTCAGAAAATCATCCCATGATATGTAATCGGTTGTTATGGAAAGTGCAGAATAATAGGCAAGAACTGCTGAGGCATCAATTGAGTCTATGACATTATCTCTGTTTACGTCTGCACACTGTTTCTGATGTTCGCTGAACTGAGCATCGCCACCTACAGATGAGTATGAATAATAGGTAAGTATTGATGAGGCATCAGTTGATTCAACAAGTCCATTATTATCAATATCGCCGAGTCCTCTGAAATAAGTTATATCATATGATATTATAGGCAAGTCACTGTTAATCGGGTAAACATCAACAGATGCAGAAGTTTTTCCGTCAGCGAAAGCCTCATCAAGCGTTGCAGGAACAGTTGTACATTTTGATTCGATGTTTGTAACTTCTTCACGAACGATGAAAGCACCGTTCTTATCCTTTTCGGGTGTCTGCACATAATCTGTTATTGTTACTTTCAGTCCGTTCAGATTTATATTTCCTGTATTACTGTAGTATTCCGTTTTGTCGGGAAATGTTTCACAGGCAATAGTCATTTTTCTGAAAAGTGCATACACAGCAATATCTTCTGTAACTATACCGGATTCGGGAAGATTTCCCCATTCGTTGAAAGCAATCTGAGTGTATATATCGGGGTGCTGATTAAGGGAAGATGTGTCTATTCCGCTTAAATCAAGAACCGAACCATGAGGAACGGTGATTGTCTGCATAACAAGACCGTTGAAATCTATTATTACTACATTGTGCGTATCTTCAGCCGATGTACTGAACGGAACACCTGAAACAGCAATAAATCCTGCAAGCAGACAAGCGATGGTTTTTTTATTCACAGTAATACTCCTTTCTGCCTCTGATAAAGAATAAACGGCAGTTATTCCATAATTTTCTGACAGTGCTGATATACAGACCGTATGAAATTTCAAGAGTCATAAAATTTGCGGAAATAATAGTTCTATGATTTTGGTCATGGCATACAGGATAACAGAATCCCATGATACATTTTCTGCCATTTCAACTGCTGTATTATAATACTCGTTGAAAAATTTCTCGATAGTTTCAGGTCTGACAAATCCTGCATAAACAGAATTATGAAAAAGATTGATTTCAGAGCGTTTAATCAGTGTTCTGTCAAATATTAAACTATAGTCATAATACATAAT
>JAIDNR010000090.1 GCA_029063695.1 Ruminococcus sp. | reverse complement strand
ATATTTTCTGTCAAATCTGTTTTCTCAGCGTCCAGATTAACAATTGGGAAGATACGTATTTGCCTGCAAACCCTTAGCATTTCGGTTATTGACTTAATATGAAAATCATATCCGAGCGACGTATACATCAGTAAAAAGTGTGAACTTAACCCTATATCAAAGGAATTATCAGGAACGTTGAGTATTGCTGGCAACTCGTGATAAACATATCGACCTTCGGATTTTCCCTGTTCAAAATCATCTAAAAATATTTTCATAGCAGACATACGCAGGTGTTCCAGTTCATCAAGACTTTTTATATTAGTCCAGATATAATTTTCCATATTTTCTGCCATTTGATTCATTACAACAGTGCGGACTTCTTCAATTCGTTTTTCAAGCTGTTCTCTGGTAAATTGATAAATTGGGTCAAAAGATGTAACAGAAAAACCCTGTTTATTTGCCTGACAGTTGAAACTTGCAGGACCGTCACCAAATCCGGCAATTTTCCTATTCATGTCATCATCAGACAACATAAACATTTTTCTGTATTCGCTGATATTTCTTCCCCATGGTACTACATTATCTAATTTAAAAGCCATAGTGTTTATTCACCACCTAAGTAAATTTTATGATATTGTAATTCCTATCATAGTTGTTTCACCGTCGAAATTATTCCATACAGAATGAGGAATTGTACCGTTAACAAGAAAACTTTCATTTTTCTTTACAACTATTGTTTTATCAGCTAAAAGAATTTTAGCTTCTCCCTGAACAACTATAAAAAGATGATTGTATTCATGTGTATGCTGTTTGACAGGACCGCCTCCGTTTAATGAAATATAGGCAATAGAACCATCAATAATTTTTCCGCAGTCACTGAATAATTTTTTTGCTTTAAAATTAATGTGGTTGGGCGGAATAATAAATTCATATTCAGGGAGTTCTTTCTTCATGACTTCATATACGAGAAATCTGCCATTACCGACTTCAATCTGTTTGTGACTTATTGTTGTATATCCTCGATGTTCATATAATCGGCTTGCGGAAAGTGAAGCGTCAAGCAATATATTGCTGTATTTCTTACTGATTTCTTTTTCAAGCTGTGTCATAATATAACTTCCGAATCCATTTCCCTGACAATCAGGAGAAACAAAAACTCTTGTAATATGGTTTTCTATACAACTTCCGGTGCCGATTATATTATCATTATCAAGCAGAATATATGTATGTCCGTTTTTGATGTCGGCAATTATATTATCAATATTATGATGATTACAGAAAAAGTCAACAACTTCCTGCGGATAATATCTTGGATAAATTGTTTTTATTGTATTCTGAACCAGTTCATAAATGCTCTTTGCCTGATTAGAAGTTGCTTTTATATACTCCATAAGTTATATTCCTCCTGAAACCGCCTCTTTCATAAGTCTGACATATTCGCCGACATAATACGGAGAATCTTTGCCGTACTGCTCTATAATTTTGATGATAGCAGAGCCAACGATTGCACCGTCTGAAATTCCAGCCATTTTCTGAGCCTGACGAGGTTCGGAGATACCGAAACCGACAGCACACGGAACGTCCGTATTTTGTCTGATAATATCAACAATGTGGCTTATATCGGTATTAATCTCACTTCTTACACCTGTAACACCAAGACTTGAAACTATATAGATAAATCCCTCAGCTTCTTTGGCAATCATGGAAATTCTGTTTTCGGAAGTAGGAGCGATAAGGGAAATCATATCTATGCCGTATTTCTGAGCGACTTCCGAGAACTCCTCTTTTTCTTCAAACGGCAAATCTGGAAGTATAATACCGTCAATACCTGTTTCCTGACAGCGTTTCATGAATCTTTCCGCACCATATGAAAAAACAACATTTGCATAGGTCATGAAAACAAGCGGTATTTCAACGTCTTTTCGCAGATTTTTTACCAACTCAAATACTTTATCAGTAGTAACACCACCTGCCAATGCACGGATATTAGCACCCTGAATAACAGGTCCTTCAGCAGTAGGGTCTGAAAAAGGAATACCAAGTTCTATAAGGTCTGCACCTGCTTTGACAGCAGAACGTACGATTTCGGCAGTAGTATCAAGGTCAGGGTCGCCGCAGGTAATAAACGGAATAAATGCCTTACCGTTTTCAAATGCTTTTCTAATATTACTCATAAATATCTTCTCCTCTGTAACGTGCAATAGCGGCACAGTCCTTGTCTCCACGTCCTGAGACTGTTATAATGATAATCTTGTCTTTGTCCATAGTCGGAGCGAGTTTCATTGCATAAGCGACTGCATGAGCTGATTCAATAGCAGGAATGATACCCTCAGTGCGTGAGAGATATTCAAATGCGTTTACAGCTTCATCGTCTGTTACAGGAATATACTCCGCACGTCCGATGTCATGAAGATAAGCGTGTTCAGGACCTACGCCGGGATAGTCAAGACCTGCTGAAATAGAGTAAACAGGAGCAATCTGACCGTATTCGTCCTGACAGAAATATGACTTCATTCCGTGAAAAATGCCGTTACTGCCTGTGTTTACAGTAGACGCCTTATCAAATGTATCAATTCAACGTCC
>JAIDNR010000009.1 GCA_029063695.1 Ruminococcus sp. | reverse complement strand
ATGTTAATATTTAAGAAAAACAGATATGGAAATAGGCGGATTATAGTTACAACGTGAATCATCTTTTTTTCTACTGTATACAATTTCCTTGATAACAGAACGAAGAAAGATATTTTTTCTTTTTGGCGGTATATCAGGATTTTTAATAGTATCTACAGCTTCTGAAATCGAGATAATCATTTCCTGATAATTTATAACAGATTCTGATAATTCAACAGCTTCAGCAAGAACAGTCTCAAGCTTTTTTCTTTTCTGGGCAAGGACTTCATTACGCATAACAAAAACTTCGCCTGTATAGATTCCCTGTTCAAGAAGGTCATATAATTTATTCTGCTGAGTATCAATGGTATTAAGTTCTTTTTTGATACTGTTTATTGTTTCGGATTGTATATTATAATCTGTATTTTTATCATTGAGCTTTGATTTGAAATCATTTATAATATTATTCAAAGATTCAATAATTACCTGCTCCAAATCAGCACAGGTTGCTGACTTGTTTCCACAAATTTTCTGTTGTGGACAATGTATTCTTGTCCTGATTCCTTTACGCTGTGCCTGCTGTACCATAGCTTTTCCGCACTGACAGCGTATAAGTCCTGCAAACGGATTTACAATTTCCTTAGATGATTTTGAACGTGGGGTACTGCCGAAACGTTGCTGAGCAGCTTGAAATAAATCGTCAGATATAATGGCTTCATGCTTACCATCAACTATCATCCATGAATCCGGTTCGGACTTTGGACGTGATGTTACAATATCCCCATTTTCGTATTTTTTTACTGTCTTACGCCAGTTCCAGCGTATCTTGCCGATATACACAGGATTGCGGAGTATGTCACGTATTGAAGCATTAGTCCAGTAAGGTGCTTTTCTGGGCTTTATTTCCAAGTCATTAAGGCGGTTGGCTATATTTGTTGTACCAAGATTTTCTTCAGTATATAACCTGAATATAAGACGAAGAGTATCAGCTTCATCATTTGGAACAAGTGTATATGATTTGCCATTTTTAATTTTATCATAGCCATAGGGAGGAACAGAACCGATAAAATTTCCCTCATTTACAGATGCAATACGTCCTCTCATCATTATTTCCTTGACATATTCAAGATAATCATTGCCCCTCATAAGTTCCGTTTCAAAAAATTTACGGTCGAATTTATCTGTCAGGTCATATGTTTTAGCTGGAGTTATGATAAGAGTATCGGTGTAACGAAATGCTCTGATTATAGTTCCGCAGTCACTCAGGTCACCACGACTTAAACGTTGCGGCTCGATAGTAAGCACTCCTTTTATGTCCTCTGTCTGGATAATATCAAGAACTTTTTTTATAACAGGTCTGTCCTGTATGGTCTCACCAGAAACAACTTCACGGTATATAAATTCTTCCTGAATGGTGCTTCCGAAAGTTTTTACTGCATATTCCTGTATTATTTTTTCATGCTTTTCAAGAACGTTCTCAATGGTTTCATGTTCGCCGTCTGAACGTGATTTTCTTAAGTAAACAAGATATTTGTCATTCATGTCATTTCCCTCCTTAAAATTATTCCCCTGTCATTCAAGGCAGGGGAATTTTTATATTTTATCGTTCTTTTCAATAAGTTTATTAAGTTTTTTGTCAAAAGTGCAGATTTCATATCCCTGTTCCGTATGATAAGCACACAGCAGGCAATCAACAAAATCAAGACTTGTATCTCTGAAAAACTTAAGTCCTGCTTTTACAACTTCGTGTTTATCAAGAACAACAGCAGATAAATTGACAAATCTGAGCAATGTATCAGCAACAATTATTCTGTCATATTCATATACTTTTATCATAACATAAATAACTTCTGCAATTACTTCCGGGAGAACAAGCACTTCTTCTGTTTTAAGTATATGCTTGACTTGTTCTGCCATATCTTCATTATCTCTGATAAGATAACGGATTATCATATTTGTATCAAGCATTTTCATCTGAATAACTCTCCCGGAAAGTTTTTTCATTTTCAGCTGCCGCCTGCTCCCAGGCAGTTTTTTCAAGCGGTATCAGGTCGGGATTTGTGGCATCGTGAAAAATTCCGCAGAGAGCATCAACTTCATCGGCTGTCTGCCTGTTTTTTATCTGCTTTACAAATATTGCAAGTTCTTCTATCTGCTCATCTGTAAAGAACGCAATATCACGATAAATCACTTCTCTTGTACTCATAAAAACACCACCTCAGCTTGTTTATATCATTGTCACCACAATTCCGTAATTATTATATTGAATTTTTTGCATATACTACTTTCAAATCAACCGAAAGGAAATATGCAAAATGGAAAAAATAGC
>JAIDNR010000089.1 GCA_029063695.1 Ruminococcus sp. | reverse complement strand
TAGTGTTATCGATGATTCAGTCATCGGCTGTATTTTCAATGATGTCAGTGACTTCATTTTCAGAATCAGCTGTCGACTCCGCAATGAAAGACAGTGGTATAAATTACACCGAAACAACGGAGACTGTAAATAATCCGGGAGCAGGCTATACTTCTACGGTTTGGGCAGTATGCAAGCCTGAAAAAACTCCGGTTTATAGTCCAACATCAAATCTTGTGCTGTTTTTTATAGATATAGGCGGATTTTCAAGCGGTGCAAACGGTACAACGGACGACAGCGGCAACTATACCGAAGGTACTGATTATGATTTGAATGATACATTTTTTAACGCATGGGACGAAACATTGCAGAATTGCCGTGACAATGGGTGTATGGCAGCACTTCGTTTCAGATATGACGCAAACGGTAAAGATAATCCCGAACCTGCGTCGTTTGAACAGGTACTTCGTCATATAGAACAGATAAAAAACAGCGGACTTCTGGAAAAGTATTCCGATATTATCGCATACGTGGAATCAGGATTTGTCGGTAAATGGGGTGAACAGCACGGCGGAAAATATACATCTGTACAGCATAAAGCTCAGGTTTTGGAAGCACTTCTTCAGGCTGTACCCGCTCCCATTCCGGTGACCGTAAGAACTCCCGATATTTTTGCTGAATGGGCAGGAATCAGTCGTTCTGAACTTGCCGATACGGAACTTATAGACAGTCTTACGGAAAGTGCATATACATCTGATATACAAGCAAATAAAGACAGAATCGGTCTTTACGATGATGGCTATATGGGAAGCGATTCTGATTTGGGTACTTATGCAAACCGTGAAACTGAAACAGACTGGCTTCACAATCAGACTTTCACTTCATATTTCGGCGGTGAATTTTCCGGAAATCTTAGCTGGGCACAGAAGTATGACACTTATCTTCCTCAAAACGCCATACCAGAGATGTACAAAACTCACCTCAGCTATATAAACAGCAATATCTATCAGCTTTACAAAGATTATACTTTTTCATCGGATTATGACGTTGCAGGCGTTGACAATTCCGCATATTACGGTCAGACAGTTTATAAGTTCATTCGTGACCATATAGGTTATCGTTTTGTATTGAGAAAATCTGAACTGACTTCCGAAACAGTTCAGGGCGGTGAAGTTACAGTAAACTTTGAAGTTGAAAACACAGGATTTGCCGGAACAATACCTTCTGTTCAGAGCTATGTTATACTTGAAAAAGATGGTGTTTATACTCTTGCCGAAACCGATATTGAATGTCATGACTGGAAATCAGGAACAACATCTGCTGAAACACTGAATATAAAAATTCCTGATAATCTGCCGCATGGTGAATGGAATGTATATTTCAAGCTGAATATGGGTACAGAGGCATCTGCAAAAGATATGACAAGCAGAAGTATACGTTTTGCGAATGAAAATATATGGAATGGTTCTCTTGGTGCGAACTACATGGGAACTGTTTCCATAGCGGAATCGGCGGAAAAAGGTAATGAAAATTCCATACTTTATTCAGCAGGCAGTAATATTACCGTTGACGGTATAATTTCATCACCATACGAATGGAAAGACGGCACTGTTGCGGGAACTAACGATTCAGGTCTTAAAATAAAAACATATGCCGATAACAAGTATCTCTATATCATGAGTAATACGCCGAAAGGCACAGCAACCGCACCTGTATATAATTTACAGTTCAATAATACACTGAACGGAGAAAGATACTGGATTTATTATCAGTCAAGCGGATTTGTGTACTTCAATCACGGCGATTATAACGGTTGTCAGTGCAAATGGAGCGATGATATGGTTGAATTTCGTCTGCCTCTTGAAACTATCGGATTTGAAAATGAAATTGCATTGGCAAATCTTCGTGTGTTCATGCAGGACAGCGGAAATGAGTGGAAACTCATGAGCGATATAACCGTACCAGAATGTGATACTTTATATTCGGATTTCGGCATAATTTCCGCTTTTGCCGATATATATACAAATGAGGGAGAAAACTATGAATATACGGTAATTCCTAATCTTTCGGGTGATATAAAGTATGAATGGAGCTTTAATGGAAAAGTTATTTCGGGTGAGAACTCTGAAACACTCGCACTCAAAAATATAACAAAAAACGATGAGGGTGAGTATACAGTAAAAATCACTTCTGAATCGGGTATCGAAAAAATATTTGATGCTTTCAGATTATCTGTATCATCAGCAAGCAGTGTTACAGGTGATGCCAATAATGACGGAGTATTCAGTATAGCCGATGCAGTTATGCTTCAGAACTGGATTCTGGGTTCGGGAAAACTGACAAATTGGCAGAATGCTGACTTATGCAAAGACGGTGTGATTGATGTCTTTGACTTTATAATCATAAGAAATATGCTTGCAGAAAATTAAATATATCTGCTGTACTTCGCAGAAAGAAGATTTCTGTCACTGCATAGTAAATCAGCTTGAAATATAAAAATGCTCACTGCATTGTTTTTACAATGTGGTGAGCATTTTTGCGTGATATTGTTAAAATTCTATATAATCTTTAATTCTGATATACCC
>JAIDNR010000088.1 GCA_029063695.1 Ruminococcus sp. | reverse complement strand
GTCAGCAATTACGATGCCGCCGTCCAGATAAAAATCCTTCCAGTTATTCATATAGCTAGCGTAACGGTCTACTGCATAGAAACTCAATGCCGCATAAGGATTCACTGCATTTGGGTCAGTCCCGAACTCTCCGTTCAGATACATTTTTACAAGAGCGGACGAATTACTTTCGTAATCAGGAAATGATACCGTGATTACGCGCTCACCTTTGTTTTTGAGCGTTTCATATAGCTTCTGTGCCTGTGTTGCCTTTCCACTTCCATCAAGCCCTTCAATTACAATTAATTTTCCTGCCATATCAACCTATTGAGATAAGCTCCCTTTCCCCATACATTTTTTTGTAGTAATTCTGGTATTCGCCTGAGATGATCTCCTCCCACCAGTCTTTGTTGTCGAGATACCACTGAATCGTCTTTTTGATGCCGTCAGCAAATTTAGTTTCCGGCAGCCAACCAAGCTCATTATGTATCTTGGTCGGGTCTATGGCATAACGCATATCATGACCTTTTCTATCCTCAACATGAGTAATAAGACTCTCAGGCTTACCAAGCTCCTTACAGATGAGTTTCACAATATCAATATTCTTCATCTCATTGTGACCGCCGACATTATAAACTTCACCAACTCTACCTTTATGGATAATCAAATCTATCGCACGGCAATGATCCTCGACATAGAGCCAATCACGCACATTAAGACCCTCGCCGTAAACTGGAAGAGGCTTATCCGCAAGAGCATTTGCAATCATAAGCGGAATCAGCTTTTCTGGGAAGTGATAAGGACCGTAATTATTGGAGCATCTAGAAATTGTCACGGGCAGTTCATATGTACGATGATATGCTAGCACCAGCAGGTCAGCGCCTGCCTTAGAACTGGAATAGGGACTGCTAGTATGAATTGGAGTTTCCTCCGTAAAGAACAGGTCGGGGCGGTCAAGCGGCAAATCGCCGTAGACCTCATCGGTTGAAACCTGATGATACCGTTGAATGCCATATTTACGGCATGCATCCATCAGCACCTGTGTGCCGAGAATATTGGTCTGAAGGAAAATCTCCGGATTCTCAATACTGCGGTCAACATGCGACTCCGCTGCAAAGTTGATTACAATATCCGGTTTCTCCTCTTTGAACAGCTTATACATACCTTCACGGTCGCAGATATCAAGCTTGACAAAGCGAAAATTAGAATTACCCATGACATCCTTCAATGTAGACAAATTACCCGCATAAGTAAGCTTGTCCACACAAATAACTCTATAAGAAGGATAGGCTGCAAGCATATGGAATACGAAATTCGCTCCAATAAAGCCTGCACCACCCGTTACGATAACAGTCACTCTTATTCCTCCTCATTATTCAGCAGTGATAAAAGATATTTCCCGTAATCGGTCTGTTTTAATTCCTCACCACATTTTCTTAATTGTACATCATCTATGAAATGCTTACGCCATGCAATCTCCTCGATACATGAAAGATAAAATCCCTGCATCTCCTGCAATGTCTTTACAAAACCGCTTGCCTTATGCATCCCTTTCGGAGATCCTGTATCAAACCAAGTAACTCCTCTTGTCATAAGTGTTACATGAAGCTGTCCACGCTTGAGATATGCCTCATTTACGGATGAAATCTCTATTTCTCCTCTTGCAGACGGCTTTACATTCTTTGCTATCTCAACTACCTGATTATCATAGAAATACAGTCCCGGAACAGCATAATTTGACTTTGGTTTTTTAGGTTTTTCTTCAATAGAAATGACATTCCGATGATCGTCAAACTCAACAACACCAAAATCCTGTGGATTTTTCATTAAGCATCCGAAAATAGATGCTCCGCCATCCTTAATTGAACGCTTTGCCTGTTCCAGGATATCTGACATTGTAGCGCCATAAAATACATTATCTCCAAGAACAAGACAGACGCTGTCATTGCCGATAAATTTCTCACCAACTATAAAAGCATCCGCCAATCCTCTCGGGTTTTCTTGAATTGCATATTCAAAATGCACTCCAATTCTAGAACCATCACCAAGCAGTTTCTTATAATTATCAATATCCTGCGGCGTGGTAATGATTAAAATTTCCCGGATTCTCGCCAACATCAACATTGAAAGAGGATAGTAGATCAAAGGTTTATCGTAAATCGGAAGAAGCTGCTTACTCACCGAAATTGTGCATGGATATAATCTTGTTCCAGATCCCCCTGCCAAAATAATTCCCTTCATATTAACCTCCACAAAATATATAATTTTTAGAAAATGATAAATTTTGTTAATCAAAATATATAACGTGTAAAATACAAATAGTCGACTTCGGAGATGAAAGTCAAATCCTGTTTCTGAACGGTTTGATATTGCCTTTGTTTTCAAACATTCCCTTTTTCTCCTATCCACTAAAATATCAATGATAATTACAGCGGCTCATATTATCATCTAAAAAATAACTTCATGTTAGATAATCATATCAACCAACCGTGAAAAAAAAGATGTTGGAATAAGTCTGCACTTTAAGTTTATTTTTTGTAGTGTTTTCCGCATAAATCTCAAAAATATATGCTAAATACCCACCAA
>JAIDNR010000087.1 GCA_029063695.1 Ruminococcus sp. | reverse complement strand
GAATGTGATAATTCAATGAAAATTGATTTTGTTAACAAAAAATTAACATTTTATTTGTTAGATTATGATAAAATAATAGGTAGGACTGTCGTCCGAAACAGAAAATACGGCGACAGAATCCGACTCAGCGGAAGAAATTTTACTTCCTCTGTAAAAAAATTAATTAATGAGAAAATTCCTGATTCGCTCAGACGTTCCCTTCACTTCATCGAAGATGAAAAAGGTACTGTTTTTGCGGAGAATTTAGGCATTGCCGAAAGAGTTTCTCCCGACGAAAATACAAAACGTTTGCTGAAAATTTATGTTATCAGGAAATCAGATTGGAGCGTGTTAACTTGACACCAAAGAAAAGCAAAGGTATTTTTACTTATATCCTTATTGTTCTGCTGTCCGTTTTCTGCCTGTATATCGTTATTTCAAAACTTTCATCAGGTTCTGCAAGTACTGAATACACCTCGGTTATCAGCTACTTCGATAATTATGAAGTATCATACTATGAATTGGATTTGGGTTCGGGCGAACTCACTTATCAGCTCAGGGGCAGTCTGGACAAACATAAGTATAATGTTCCGAATGTGAATATTTTCCTCAGCGATACAGAAGACTATCGTAAGGAATACAATGAGAAATATCCCGATGAACCGCTTGTTCAGAATTATATCAAGATTACCGACAGAACATGGATTTATTCACTTATTCCCGTCGTCCTCACTGTTGCACTCGGTATATTTATCCTCTATTTCATGATGAAACAAAGCGGCGGCGGCGGAAAGTACAACTCATTCGGAAAGGCTAATCTCAAAAATCAGGCAGACGGACGTAAAGCTACTTTTGCTGACGTTGCAGGTGCTGACGAAGAAAAACAGGAACTCGAAGAAATTGTTGACTATCTCAAGCACCCGAATAAATATGCCGAGATAGGTGCAAAAATTCCGAAAGGCGTACTCCTTTTAGGTCCTCCCGGAACAGGTAAAACACTTCTTGCAAGAGCTGTTGCAGGCGAGGCAGGCTGTCCTTTCTTCCCGATTTCAGGCTCGGATTTCGTTGAAATGTTCGTCGGTGTCGGAGCTTCAAGAGTGCGTGACCTGTTTGAACAGGCAAAAAAACACGCTCCTGCTATCATATTTATTGATGAAATCGATGCTGTAGGTCGTCACAGAGGTGCAGGACTTGGTGGCGGTCACGATGAACGTGAACAGACACTCAATCAGCTTCTTGTTGAAATGGACGGTTTTGTCGGCAACGAAAGCGTTATAGTAATTGCCGCTACAAACAGACGTGATATTCTTGACCCCGCACTTCTCCGTCCCGGTCGTTTTGACAGACAGATTGTTGTCGGCTATCCGGACGTAAAAGGACGTGAGGAAATTCTTAAAGTCCATTCAAAAAACAAGCCGATTGCTCCCGATGTCAACCTTAAAGTAATTGCTCAGACAACTCAGGGATTTACAGGTGCAGACCTCGAAAATCTCCTGAATGAAGCTGCACTTCTTGCCGCAAGAGCAGGAAGAATGTCAATTACTGAAAAGGATATTGAAGAGGCTACCATGAAAGTTATTGCAGGTCCTGAAAAGAAGTCACGTATTGTTACTGAGCATGACAAGAAAATTACCGCATATCATGAAGCAGGTCACGCTGTTGCGGCTTATAATCTCAAAACTCAGGACAAAGTGCATCAGGTTACTATAATTCAGCGTGGAATGGCGGCAGGTCTTACCGTTACACGTCCCGATACAGACGATATGCACGTATCACGCAACGCAATGAGAGAAAATATAATCATGCTTCTCGGAGGTCGTGTTGCTGAGGAACTTTTCCTTGATGACATCTGCACGGGTGCATCAAATGACATTGAACGTGCTACAAATACAGCAAGAAATATGGTAACAAAATACGGATTTTCAAGCAAGCTCGGAACTGTCGTTTATGGCTCGGATAATGATGAAGTATTTCTCGGCAAGGATTACGGTCACACACGCAACTACAGTGAGGCTATTGCTTCTCAGATTGATTCGGAAGTAAGAAGCATTATTGAAAAAGCCTACAGCGACTGTAAAATAATTCTTGAAAATAATTCCGACAAAATGCACAGACTTGCAAATTATCTCCTGAAATTCGAAAAAATCGACGGTGCAGACTTTGAACGTCTCATGCAGGGCGAAGATGTTGAGGAAGCAAGAGAATATCAGACTATGCTTGACAAAAATCCTCAGGAATCATAAAAAAATATTCCCGTGAGTTTTTCTGCTCACGGGAAAAAATTTATTGACTTATGTCGAAATATGTGATAAAATATATTATATCGCTGAAAGGAGAGTTTTTATATGGGTAAGCATGAAATAGATTATGTCTGGACGGACAAGAAACGTACAATTTTCGGTCTGCCCTTGTCATTCACAAGGTATTATCTGACTGAAACAAAGTTCATAACTCAGACCGGCTTCTTCAATATAAAAGAGGACGAAATTGATTTGTATAAAATTACCGATAAAAGCACTACTCGTTCTTTCTGGCAGAGAATGTTCGGCTGTGGTACTATCACAATTCACAGCAAAGACGTTGAAACACCCACAAAGACAGTTCAAAGCATTAAAAATGTCCGTCAGGTGCTTAATCTTATTGATAAATATATGAACCAAATGCGTGACCAGTATGGTATAAGAGGACGTGATATGTATGATATTCATGAACATTCAGATAATAACGGCGATACAGAATAACTGCGGAGTATAATAACTCTCTCTTAGACACATCT
>JAIDNR010000086.1 GCA_029063695.1 Ruminococcus sp. | reverse complement strand
GCCTCGCTGGCGTGAAGTCCTATCTTCATGTCCTTTCTCTCCTTAGCCTCTAGAACTGAGAGTACCACCAGTATAATTCTAACTCGTCCCTGCAAATCCTAAGTACGCCACTCGTATCAAAGAAGATATACGGCATATAACCTATGTGATTGAGGAAATCAGCTATAATACTTGCTTTGCGGACGTTTTCTTTTGTCGGTTCAAGCATTGTCATCATTTTCCTCATGATATTTGGACAGCTCGCAAGGAACAGCACTGTACCTGCATTGTTCACAGTTGCATTTTCTGCGGTTTATAATTATTGCCCTGTCACAGTCCCTCTGGAATTGTTCCTCAGTCTTATAGAAAGAACAATTTGTTTTAGTTCCATTGCATTTTACGCCAACTAGAATATGACATCGTTTTGTTTTCTTGAAAAATCGGCATTTTTCATCATTCATTCGGTATTATCACCACCGTTCAGAATTTCCACGCCAATCTTTTTGAGTTTGGGGGATAACTTGTTCTGCTGTGTGATTACCTTATCAAGCCTGTCCTTAAGTCTGTGGGACTTTCTTGCACTCGGACTACCTGCAATCTCATTCTGAATTTTAAGACGTTTTCTGATAAGCCGTCGCATTACTGAATCCGTAGTACAGATGTGATACTTCGCAAGGCACGCAGGACAGCAAAAATACTGCACTATAATGTCATCTCTGCGGATTTCTTCAAAGTCAGCCGGATTTATCGCAAATTCATGTCCGCATTTGTCACATACGCATTTACTCATTGTTATTATTTCCTTTCATTTCAGTACCATAATTTGTACATTAAGCATAGATATATAGTAAAATTATAATTTGGAGGCTATATATGTTTAAAGTAAACTGCAGACTTCTTTTTCAATGTCCCTGCTGTAAGGCAGTCATTTCTGATTCAGCAGAATATCCGGAGATACATGGAACAGTTTCATTTTTTAAAGCCCACAACGGCTCTATGGTAGTTGCCGAAATTTTTAACCTTCCCTCAGAAAACGGTGTTTTTGCAATGCATATTCACAACGGAACAGGCTGTACGGGAAATGCAGATGATCCATTTGCCAATGCAGGCTCTCATCTTAATTTCACTGATACGGGACACCCTTTCCATACGGGTGACCTCCCTGCGTTATTCAGCAATAACGGATATGTATGGACTGCCGTATATACAAACCGTTTTCAGCCATTACAGGTCAAAGGCTTGCCGGTTATCATACACGCTTTACCTGATGATTTTCATTCACAGCCGTCAGGAAATTCAGGAAGCAAAATAGCCTGTGGCATAATAAAATAATATACTGTTTTCTGCAATTTTCAATATCACTGATTACTGCAATCTGCCTTTCCGAAAAATATGTCTGCAAAAGCGTTGTCAACAAAACGTATTTCATCAGGATAACATTCGTGGATTGTACCATCTTCATGCTCGATTATGCCCACCATTATATGCGGAAGATTTTCCCAGCAATGAAACAACGCTTTCTGTTCTTTTACAATGCAGGGACGAAGACTGTGTTTTATTTCTATGTTCATTTTTTCATTCCTCTTTTCAGTATTTCAATCTGTTCCGCCTCTTTTTATTTTATTGCCTTTTTCTATGTAAAGTCGCTCATTTCGATATCTCATCGGTACGGATTTCGAGTATATCAAATTCATCATCGGGCTGAACACCGAGGATTTCTTTGCACTTCCTGAGTGCTTTACTCTGGTCGTTTTCCTTGACAGCAACCTCGTGTTCTGCATCATTCACACATACGAAAAAAGTGTATTCATTCATCTGTGAAAACCTCCGGATTTTCAAATGAAAGCATAGCACAGGCTCTTGCCGCAAGTGCATCAGCAGAGACGTTATAAATCTCGCTCATGCCCTTAAATACACAAGACATTATTGACACAGCGGTATCAACATCGACGTTGTCAATCTGTGCTTTGACATTCATTTTTCGACTTGGAAAATCCTTAACCCTTATGTGCATTTCAAACACCTACTCGTTCACTTTATTTACCTCCTTACTCATATCGTATTCAGAAAACTGCCGTAATCATCGCTGAATTTTTCGGAAGGGTAGTAAAGTTCAGAAAAGGCATGGGCAGTCCGCACATCATCGTCAAGGTACTCCCACCATATTGCTTTCATGAACGCTTTCTGACTATGTACCGTTGTTCCAGTGGCTTTTTTCGCATAGAATTTCATAAAGCTTTGAAGTTTAACATAAGGCATCTGACAGTCATCGCTGAACATCTGATTAATTTTTTCAATAACATCAGTTCCGTAGACTTTCTGTTTTCGGATTATGGTAAAATCAGCCGATGCAAGTTCCGCAAGTGCCTGAATAAAGCCGTTTGCACTGTGCCTGAGTTCTTCGCTGTATACACCGTTTTTTCTGTTATAACTGTCAGCAAACATGAATTTCAAAGCCGACTTCATTGCACGGGGCTTACCGATAAATTCAACAGGAATACTGCATTTTTCTGCCTGTCTTGCCGTATAATCAAGCTGCTGAAAATCATTTTCACTTTTTGCATCGCTGTCCGCA
>JAIDNR010000085.1 GCA_029063695.1 Ruminococcus sp. | reverse complement strand
GTACCGTCGGTCCATACCTCCATAGTGAGCTTGTCATAGTCGGTAACCTGTCCGAGACGAGTGTCCTCCACAGTATAATTAACCTTCAGAACAGGTGTATAGATGCTGTCTACAGCGATAACATCAACGGGCATATTAATCTGTTTCTTATTTCTTTCAGCAGAAACATAACCTCTGCCCTTGTCAATAGTGATTTCCATGTAAAGTTTTGCATCTTTACTCAGGGTAGCAATGTGCATACCGGGGTCAAGAATAACAACTTCTGAATCATTCTGTATGTCATCGGCTGTAATCTCACATTCGCCCTCCGCCTCAATATAGACGGTTTTTGGACCGTCTCCGTAAAGCTTGGCAGTAAGACCCTTGATACTGAGGATAATTTCTGTAACATCTTCCTTTACGCCCGGAATTGTTGACAACTCATGGTGAACTGTTCCATCTTTGCCCGAAAGCTTTACAGATGTAACAGCTACACCCGGAAGTGAGGAGAGCAGCACACGTCTGAGGCTGTTTCCAAGAGTTATACCATATCCACGCTCAAGCGGTGCTAAAACGAATTTGCCGTATTTGCCGTCACTTTTAAGCTCGACAATGTCGATATCCGGCTTGTTGATTTTTTCCAGCATAAAAACCCTCCTGTTTCGCAATAAGTGTTTACGAGTTTATTCTCAATAATCAGCCGATTACTTAGAATAAAGCTCAACGATGAGGTGTGTAGCAACCTCGTAATCGATATCCTCAGCTGAGGGAAGACGAGTAACTGAAGCAGAGAAGTCGTCCTTCTTAGCATCAAGCCATACAGGAACAATTCTGTCCTTTGTCTCTTCAACTGTGTTCTTGAACTTATCAGAAGTTCTGTCTTTCTCTCTGAGAGCAATAACGTCGCCGACTTTTACTCTGTATGAGGGAATGTTGACTTTCTTGCCGTTTACAGTATAGTGACCGTGAGAAACGAGCTGTCTTGCTTCACGTCTTGTGAGAGCGAGACCCATTCTGTAAACAACGCTGTCAAGTCTTGATTCAAGACAAGTGATGAGATTGTCACCAGCTTTGCCTTCCATTTTTGAAGCAATCTCGAAATAGTGACGGAAAGGCTTTTCGAGTACGCCATAGATAAATTTCAGCTTCTGCTTTTCCTTAAGCTGAAGTCCGTATTCAGAAACTTTCTTTCTGTTGTTAGCATTCTTGAAACGATTTGACTCTTTCTTTGAAACGCCCATAACAGCAGGGCTGATACCCAAAGTTCTGCACTTTTTAAGAATAGGTTCTTTCTGTACTGCCATTTAAAACA
The DNA here is from genome assembly GCA_029063695.1 of Ruminococcus sp. Taxonomy (GTDB): domain Bacteria; phylum Bacillota; class Clostridia; order Oscillospirales; family Ruminococcaceae; genus Ruminococcus. The sequence continues at coordinate 1,988 of JAIDNR010000085.1, read as the reverse complement.
CCTCCGATTTGATTAGACACGTCTTCTTTTGGGAGGACGGCATCCGTTGTGCGGGATAGGAGTAACGTCCTTAATCATTCTTACTTCAAGACCTGCTGTCTGAAGTGCTCGGATAGCAGCTTCACGTCCTGCACCCGGTCCTTTTACGTAAACTTCAACGAATTTAAGACCATGCTCCATTGCAGCCTTTGCAGCTGTTTCTGCTGCTGTCTGTGCTGCAAAAGGAGTGGACTTCTTTGAGCCTCTGAATCCGAGTTCTCCTGCACTTGCCCATGAAATGGCATTGCCCTGAGTATCTGTAATTGTAACGATTGTGTTGTTGAAAGTGGACTGAATATGAACTGCGCCGCTTTCGATATTCTTACGCTCTCTACGTCTTCTGACTGTAGTAACCTTTTTACCCTTCTGCTGTGCCAAAGCTCATAACCTCCTTACTTCTTCTTGTTAGCGATTGTCTTTACAGGACCTTTACGGGTTCTTGCGTTTGTCTTGGTTCTCTGTCCTCTTACAGGGAGACCCTTTCTGTGACGAACACCTCTGTAGCAGCCAATCTCAACAAGTCTCTTGATGTTGAGTGCAACTTCACGACGAAGGTCACCCTCAACAGTGTAGTTTTCATCAATATAGTCACGAAGTTTAGCTAAATCCTCTTCAGCCAAATCCTTGACTCTTACATCAGGATTTACGCCTGTATTAGCGAGGATATCTGTTGCAGTCTGACGACCGATTCCGTAGATATAAGTGAGACCAATCTCAATTCTCTTATTCTTCGGAAGATCAACACCGGCTATTCTTGCCATAAATTATACCTCCATTGAATATGTTCAGGATTAACCCTGACGCTGTTTATGCTTAGGATTTTCGCAGATTACCATGATTCTGCCCTTACGTTTGATAACCTTGCATTTTTCGCAAATAGGTTTTACTGAAGGTCTGACTTTCATTAGGAAATACCTCCTCTTTTTTACTTAACTCGCCATGTGATACGGCCTTTTGAGAGGTCATATGGTGACATTTCAAGCTTCACCTTATCACCCGGCACGATTCTGATATAATTCATTCTGAGCTTGCCTGAAACGTGAGCAAGAACCTCGTGACCGTTTTCAAGCTGAACTTTGAACATTGCGTTCGGAAGTGCGTCTGTGACAACGCCCTCAACCTCGATTACATCTTCTTTTGACACTTAAATAACCTCCTCATTGCTCTTGCTCTTAAAGTCCTTAAGGAGCATTCTGAGCTTTTTATCAGTTATACCGTTAATATCAATCATACTGTTTGTAGGACAAATATGCTTTATATTCTTACGTTTCGGAGAAGCAAGCTTTCTGCTCTTTCCGTCTGAGATAAAGCAGTATTTATCATCTGCTGAAACGACAACGAAAAATCCTCCGCAGTCACGTCCGGCAGCAGCCCTCACAACAGAACCTGTATTCAGCTTCACAATAAATTCCTCCGTCAAGGTTTGGTCAGAATAACGGGACCGTCAGGAGTTATTGCGATTGTATGCTCAAAATGAGCTGACAGTGAACCATTTACGGTAACCACAGTCCAGCCGTCCTTGAGAGTTTTAACAGCATCGCCCCTCTGATTAATCATCGGTTCAATGCATATGGTCATTCCGGAAACAAGTCTCGGACCGTGACCTGCACGTCCCCAGTTTGGTATTTCCGGTGATTCGTGAACCTCTCTGCCGATGCCGTGGCCGCAGTAATTTCTTACGATTCCGTAGCCTCGTGAAGCACAGTATTCTTCTACAGCATGAGAAATATCTCCGATTCTTGCGCCAACCTGAGCCTGAGCGATTCCCTCATAGAGACTCTTTTCAGTAACCTCAAGCAATGCCTTTGCCTCATCAGAAATCTTACCGACAGGAAAAGTCCAGCAACTGTCGCCGTTGAAGCCCTTGTACGCAGCTCCTGTATCGATACTAACAATGTCGCCTTCTTTCAGCCTGCGGTTTGCTTTCGGGATTCCGTGAATTACTTCCT
>JAIDNR010000084.1 GCA_029063695.1 Ruminococcus sp. | reverse complement strand
ATTTTAGTACGGTCGAAGTTATAAAATCATCAAAAACACTCATGCAAAATTAATAAAATTTTGAAAATTGATTTGCGTGACAGGTCTAGTAGCGATTTTTCACGTTGCTCATTAATTATATTTTTTCACAGTTGGTGAATTTACAGAGATTTTTTCGCAGAGTCGTGACTGCAAATCCACACTGGCAATCGACCATCATCAAATTAGTTCTGCTAAAAGTATTAAGTGCTTTTGGCTGATTGCTTCGCTTGTATATTTGATGGCTTGCCTTGAATCAGAGTATTTTCGCTTCTCTGACGGATTTCATGTATTCTTTCATCGCGAACAGGTCTCCTTCATTTTTGACTATGCTGCTAACAGTGGGAATAAGTCTGCCCTCTTGCAGATAATTATTTGATTCTTTTTGTGCATTTTGACTAATCCCTTCTGGAAATACTTATTTATAGCTATCATATTTGCTGTCTTTTTTCAAGTAGGGTTACTATACAAGCTGATAGACAAACTGCTTACAAACAAGAATAATGCCCTGACCTGATAGTTGTGACATACATTAAATATTATTTTTATCCATCTGTGCTGGTTACTGTCAAAAATACGGAATACATTTCCATTATGATCTGCTTTGTGATATTCGTGATAAACGATCTGTACGGCTTCGTTAATTGGTCGAAGTTGAAAAACAAGCAAAGACTTGCCGATCAGCATAATTTGCAAAACAACGCATAAATCACATTTTTATCGGAATACTGCTGGAAAACGTCGTTTTGCATAAACATTCTGCATATATTCAGCATATTGACATATTTTTTTGAATTGCGCAAATCCATACATTTCGCAAAATCATCATCATAATTTTCCGAAACGCTTACGCCGTCGAGATATCTGAGAATATGACGAAGCTGTATTCTGTTTTGGTAAATTGATGTGATTTTCAGAAAAAATTCCGTAGCCGACCTCATGAGTCGGTTTTCTGCTTTGTCAAAGGTGAATTCTTCATGCTTAACGTAAAATTTTTCACTATGATAAAAATTTTTACGAATGTTCTCGGCAAACATCAGCCTGCCTCTGAGAATATTTGAATTTTCCTCAATAGTCCGATATTCGGAGATCAATCCCCTTTTGATAATAATCATACATTCTTTTATAAACATTTCCACGAAAAATTCGATAAACAGCTCATCTTTTGTGATGCTTTCTGAAATTTCGCCGCTGGAATATGGCAGATCGCCAAGCGTACAGAGTTTATTCAGCATAATCGTCTTTGAATCCGCAATACTTCCTGCTTTCGGTAAAATTTCGATCTGCGTATCATTAGCGAGTCTGATTGCGCCTACATGATCGGAAGCCCTGATAGTTTTTCCGTTCATGATCATAAGCTTTTTCATATCGTCGTCACAATGATTCAGCATATCGCCAAGCATTTCGAAGTCAACTTTATTCTCTTTGTTGCCGTTCAGAACTACCTCGTTTACGCGTACAAAAATAATTTTACACATAAATACCACCATAAATATTTATAAAATCGCCGATCTCAAGGCTGTCAATATCGCCTATGCACAAATTTCTGCGCCGCGAATCTCTTACATATCTCGTGTCAAGTATCCGAATGAATCTGTACTTTTTATCATCGTTCAGAATAAGCATGATCTTTTCATAATCGTCAAAGAAATACTCCTGCATAAGCGGAATTATCTTACTTTTGAATATTTTCCTGAGTTTATCCACGGAATCTATCGATACGCCGTTTTCCATGAAATAGGCATGACCGATAGTATGCTCGCGGTCATAGTAATATTCGATGCGCTGATTGATTGCCGTAAGCATTTCACACAAATCGATTCCGTCGCAATCATGTGACAGAAGATCGGGTTCGGGTAGCATTTCTGCGAATTCAAAACGCCTGCGCAGAGCAGTGTCAAGAATTGCAAGAGAGCGGTCGGCGGTATTCATAGTTCCGATTATATACAAATTCGGCGGCACTGAAAACATTTCTCTCGAATAAGGCAGGGCGGCTTCCATTCCGCGTTTGGTATCCTCGATCAGGGTAATGAGTTCGCCGAAAATTTGCGAAATATTGCCGCGATTGATCTCGTCGATTATCATTACATAATTCAGCGTGGGATTCTTTCTGGCAAGCAGACATATTTTCTTGAAAACACCATCTTTGGTGAGATAAACCATATGCGTTTCAGAATTAGCGGAAATAGTTTCTTTTCCGTATCTGTCAACAATCATCGGCTTTATTCCCTCAACAAAATCCTCGTAGCCGAACGACTGGTGAAATGTCGCAAATTTAATCCTGCCCTTTAATGCGTATTCGTCGTATCTTCTGCGTATTTCGCTGTAGCTTTCGTTACGGTCGGATATGCGGTTTTCAACAATCTCGACTGCATATTTTATGGTATGATACGTTTTGCCCGTGCCGGGCGGTCCGTAAATTATGCTGTTCAGCGGAAATGATATGCCCGTGTCAATCGAAAAATATGATGTAACTTTTTCTTCTACAGCATTTTCGGGAGCGATGTCGAATATTCTGTAATTTTTGAATCTGAAATTTCTGTCGCGAAAATTCTTTATCTTTCTGACATTGTCTATATAATTACAAATATTGCCTGCATTATCAAGTTCGATCTCGAATTTATCATAAGCAGAGCCTTTATTACTGAGAATCGGAAATGTGCAGGGCTTCAAGCAATGAAGTATCTGAGAAGCCGAACCAACACCAAATCCGCTTCCGATATAGCGTTCGTCGAGAATTTCAGCTGCCCTTTTGAAGATCGCTTCATCATCATTCATGGACATGATATCGATGCACATGGCAAAAAAATCATTTACAAGCGACGGTTTTGTAACGATATTCAGGCGTTTTCCCGTCTTTGGATCGCACCTGTCAAAAGTCCAATAGACCGCCTCAAACATTCCGATCTCCACCAGATTGTCATTTTTATGATGAGCATATTCGCTGTTTTCGGCTTTATTCCATATTCTCACGATCGTATCCGAAATCTTCATTTTTTCTTCCATAGGAAGACAGCAGATCTTTATTTTCTGATCTAAATAACCTTTTTTCCTCATAATCGTCGTTGCGGAATAAAGAAGTAAAAGATCTTTATGATCAACAACCGAAAGATCTTCAAGATTCTTATAAGAATTTAAAATTTCGCGAACGAGTTCATAGCTTCCGTCGTATTCATCGGGAATTATTTCCCTGCATTTTGAAAGCGAATATATAAAATTCATATAATCACACCTTTTAAGAACAAATTATATTATAATTAT
>JAIDNR010000083.1 GCA_029063695.1 Ruminococcus sp. | reverse complement strand
ACGTTAAATGGTATAGATATGCTATTGGAATTTATCAGACCATATACGACAGAAAAGGATTTTCAATTTGTAAAAAGTATTGCCGCGCGTACACTGATGCCTGACGGCACTGTAAGAAGGCATTTTTTGTTGGATGCAAGTGCAGAGATCCAGGAGCTTGTACCTGGAATTGATACGGCTCCGCTTATAAATTGGCTCGGAACTATTCCGGAAAAATTGAATGATCGACAATTACGTCTCAGGTTTATAGAATTGTTTTCTCTTGCGCATGATGCTAGGCGTGATATGGGAATTTGTTCGTTGAGTGAACTGAAAAATTGCGATAAAATGTGGCAATATTATGCGGACAATTCGAGTGGGTATTGTATTGAATACGATTTGAATGGATATGAAAACATAGATCTGCTTTTCCCGGTTGTATATCAAGATAATCGTGAGAACAATATTGTTAATGGCATTTTAGGCTCGTTTATCGGTGAAATGATATATGGAATAAGCTATGGGCAAGTAGTAGTAGATAAATCACAATACATTCGATTATTTTTGACAAAAAACACTGAATGGAGTTATCAACATGAATGGAGATTGCTCGGTGATGCTAAACTAAAATTACACGCTCCAAAAGTTCACGCAATACATTTGGGCAGAAATATGACAGAACAGGATAAACAAAAATTAATAGATTATTGTTCGGTTCATAAAATTAAATTTGTAGAGTAAACGCTAGGCTGATATGACTAAAACAAAAGAGCAAGTGCATTACAATATGCAGCGAATCAAAAACAAGGATTCCGAAATAGAGCGGTTGCTTCGAAAAGCACTATGGGTAAAAGGCTATCGCTACAGGAAAAATGTCAAGTCTATATTCGGGCATCCGGATATTGCATTTATCGGCAAAAAAGTTGCGGTCTTTTGTGATAGCGAATTTTGGCACGGATACGATTGGGAAAATCGTAAAAACGATTTTAAAGTTAGGCAAAGTTTCTGGATTCCGAAAATAGAACGGAATATAGAGCGAGATAGGGAAGTAAATGCCGAACTACAAAGGCAAGGCTGGACAGTTTTGCGCTTTTGGGGGACGGAAATAAAACATAATATTAGTGAGTGCGTGAAAAGAATTGAGGAGGCAATCACAAATGATAAGAAGTATTGATTTATTTGCCGGTATTGGTGGCATAAGACTTGGTTTTGACCAGGCTTTTGGTGATGAGATACAGACAGTTTTTGTAAGCGAATGGGATACTAGTTGCCAAAAGACATATAAGGCGAATTTTGCCGATGATTTTGAGATTGCCGGGGACATTACGAAAATTAATGAGACAGATATCCCTGAATTCGATATTTGCCTTGCGGGATTCCCTTGCCAGGCATTTAGTATTGCCGGTAAGAGAAAAGGGTTTAGAGATGACTTTAAGGGGATGTCCAGAGGAACACTCTTTTTCGATGTCGCTCGTATATGTTCAGAACATAAACCTAAGGTTATTTTCTGTGAAAATGTGAAAGGACTTACCAATCACGACAAGGGATTGACATTCAAAGTAATTCTCGGCACTTTTGAGCAAATTGGGTATAAAGTGTTCCATTGGGTGTTGAATAGTAAAGATTTTGGAGTGCCGCAAAATCGAGAACGTGTGTATATTGTTGCGTTCCGTAAGGACATTGCGCCTGATGATTTTCCGCTCCCCCAAGCGTGCACCGAAAAGAAGTGTATTGAGGATATTCTGGATCCTGCACCAATTCCTTCAAGATATTATTTGAGTGATGTCTATCTTGATACACTTAAACGCCATAAAGCACATCACGAATCACTTGGTCATGGCTTTGGCTATGAGGTAAGGGATCTGAAAGGAATTGCCGGAACGATTGTGTGCGGCGGTATGGGAAGAGAACGTAATCTCATTGTAGATACCAGAGAACATAGTATGGTACCCATGACCCATATCAAGGGGGAAATCAATAGAGAGGGCATTAGAAAGATGACACCGCGCGAGTGGGCAAGACTCCAAGGATTTCCGGATTCATTTCAAATGCCGCTTTCGGACACACAGATGTATAAGCAATTTGGCAATAGTGTAACAGTTCCTGTTATAAGAGCAATTGCAGAGAAAATCAAGGAGCAATTAAATGGTTGAGTCGATTAAAGGAATGAAATTAAATAAAGGCGAATGGGCAGAATTCTATGTCATGCTGAAACTGCTCGGAGAGGGAAAGTTGTACACTGCGGATAACTTGCTCAGAAAGAAGCTCGACAGCTACTTGGACGTGCTGAAGATTATCCGCCAGGAGTTTGATATCCAAGTTTTGGAATACATTATCGATGAGGAGAGATCGGAAGTCGTTGTAAAACCGCAGGACACTGATGAAATCTTCGTGTCAATCCCTATGCAAGAGTTTAGAGAGAATGCCATCGCACTGTTCCGGGGGATTAAGAATATAAAAGGGATGTCGATTCCTGCTCCCGATTCGGTTTGTGATTTTGCCCAAATTATTTATGTGAGCAAACCCAAGGCTCCCGCCGTTAAGGCATTGAAGAGACAATTCGGTGGGAAGAATGATATTTTTATAGAAGTCAGGGACGGGCAAACAGCGTTAGTATCCGTTATGGGGTTTTCCATAAAGTCCAAGTTTGGACATAACCCTACGCTGTTCAATGCGGGTTCTTCATCGCAATTCTTGTATAAACTCACGAATTGTAATGATGTTGTTATGAATGAATTCAATGCAATAACCGATGGTGAAAATCGCGGATGGGCAAAGTGTAAAGAGTATCTTTCTGCGCACGGAATCACTATGGAATTTGCAAGGACACAAAATCCTATTTACGGCAATAACTTATTTCTCATAAGAGAATCGATGAGTAAGATTTTGTCA
>JAIDNR010000082.1 GCA_029063695.1 Ruminococcus sp. | reverse complement strand
GTATTATACTGCTCCATAGTAATCGGCAGTTCGGACTGCTTAATCTTCTTAGCCTCAATAAGCTGGAGTGCCACAGCATCAGCACCCGTCACGCCGTCGCCCTGATTGACAATATCGGCATTGATTTTTCCTTGTTCGCTGAGAGCATATTCGTCTGGATTTCCCATATGCTGAATGATTGCAGTAGCATCTGCAATATCAACCTGTCCGTCCTCATTTGCATCACCTATGAATGTTTTTCCTGAGGATTCGCCTGTAGTAGGTTCAGCAGTCGTGGTAACAGGCGGTTCGCCCGTCTCCCATACAGCAGTAAGCATAATACCTGCACCGGGTTTTGCACCGAGAATTGTATATTCACTTCCTGCCTGATAGATTTCACCGCTTTCGGTTTTCCAGCCTGCAAAATATTTGCCGTCAACAGTAATATTCGGTTCAGGACAGATTATCTGCGTATCTGTAACGCCCTCAACTTTGAGATTTGCACCGCCGTTGCCCTGCCTGAATACGACATTGTATGTTTTTGGTTCCCATACAGCAGTAAAAGTAACATCAACATCAGGGCAGGTTACAATTGCAAGCGGTTTATATATTTTACCGTCATAATCCGAAAGCCAGCCCACAAGATTGAATCCGTCACGGGAGAATCTGTCACTATTCGGAAGGTCAGTATTTGAACCCTCATTTTTAGGGAACAAATGTATATTATTTCCGTTGAGACGGTCAACATCACCTGCAAAATATGTGAAAGTTATTATTTTGTACCATGTAGGAGTGACAACAACGTCCTCATCAGGCATAACAAAATGACAGCCGAAACTGAGCTTGTAGCCGTCCATAATGGTAAGACCGTGAGTATATGCACCGTCAATCTGAATTTCGGTATAATCGGGAGTCACAATCTGTCCCGCACTTGCTTTTGAATCTTTGAGCCAATCGGGATATTCTATTATTTCGCCGTGAAAATCAAGATTATATGTTATATTGTGAATATCCGTGCTTTTCGGATTATACCACACGGGTTCAAAAACAACTTCATCAGTTCCTTCGGGAATGACGTAAGTTTCTCCCGAAAGAAATCCCTCTATTCCGTCTACTGTCCAGCCGCTGAAAACATACCCCTCCTTTGTGAATGTACCTTTTGGAATACCGTAATTTGCAGAAGTCGTCACAGTATCTTCAAAAAGCGTAATATCTGTTTTTAAAGCCGGAGACATATCTTCCGTTATATTAAAGGATATTTTCACTCCTGTTGTTTCCGTATCATCAGCGGCTGTACAGAAACCGCCTGAAATTCCGCAGATTGTTACAGTCATTGCAGAAAGCAGTGCTGTCATTTTTCTGAATTTTTTCATTTTTTCCTCGCATTCCGACGTAAAACGTCACTTAAAACTGTTTGTTTCCTTGCTGTATACATATCCTATAATGGCAAGCTTATGTTCAATCTCATCTTTTGAAATACAGAGAGTTTTGCAGAGTTCATCAAGAGATGAAAATTCATCACGTAGTTTAGTATTAATATAGCTGAGGAGTATAGCAGGGTCATTCGGAATATTCATACACAAGCTCCTTTCATTATTTAATTATAATATACAATATATTATCCTATTTGTCAATATTTTTTGAGAAAACCGTTGTGTGAATTTTTCGTTAATATGTATTTATTTAAAATCATTGTGGTAAAGAATAATATTTACAATTTTTCTCATTTTTGTAAATGTTAGGCAAACCTAACTAAATATCAACATATTGATTTGTGAAATGTACACAATAAATTTGCTGAGAATTAGTTAAAAAAAGAGATAGAAATTTTTTTGATTATATGTTATAATACATAAGAGATATGTGGGTAATAATATATCTGTTGCTACGGCTTGTTATTTATTTCACATAAATTAAAAAGGAGGTTCATCTTTAATGAATTCAGCTAAATCTACAGTTCCTTTCAAGGGTACAAAGGAACAGGAAGCCCAGCTCCTTGCAGTTATTGAGGAGAAAAAGGGTACTCAGGGTGCATTAATGCCCATTTTGCAGAAGGCTCAGGAAATTTACGGCTACCTCCCCATTGAGGTTCAGACAATTATTTCCGACAACACAGGTATTCCGCTTGAAAAAATTTATGGTGTTGTAACATTCTATGCTCAGTTCTCACTTTTCCCGAAGGGTGAATACACAATTTCCGTTTGTCTCGGTACTGCCTGCTATGTTAAAGGTTCAGGCGATATCTATGACAAACTTCAGGAAAAACTTGGCATTTCAGGCGGCGAATGTACTCCCGACGGCAAGTTCTCACTTGAAGCCTGCCGCTGCATCGGTGCCTGCGGACTTGCTCCCGTTCTCACTGTCAACGAGGACGTTTACGGTCGTCTCACTGTTGACGATGTTGATAAAATCATTGAAAAGTATACAGCATAATATACATAACTGTTAGGAGGTTAACTTATGAAGACTCTTGAAGAACTCAAGGCTGTCAGAGAATCAAACGAGGGCGAAGTTGCTCTCAGAACTCATGGCAACGCTTCTTCAAAATATGAAAGACACGTGCTTGTCTGCGGCGGTACAGGCTGTACATCTTCCGGCTCTCCGAAAATTATCGAAAAGCTCGAAGAAGAATTTGCAGCAAAGGGTCTGACAGACAAAGTTCAGATTGTCAAGACAGGCTGTTTCGGTCTCTGTGAAAGAGGTCCTATCATGATTGTTTATCCTGAAGGCTCTTTCTATTCACGTGTTGATGTAAATGAAATCCCGAAAATTGTTGATGAACATCTTATCGGCGGAAATCCCGTTAAGGAATTCCTTTATGAAGAAACCGTTGACGGCGACAATATCAAGTCCCTTGATGATACTGCTTTCTATAAGAAACAGCATCGTGTTGCCCTCAGAAACTGCGGTGTTATCGACCCAGAAAACATCAATGAATACATAGGCAGAGACGGCTATAAGGCTCTCGGCAAGGTTCTCACCGAAATGTCACCCGAAGATGTTATCCAGACTATTCTTGATTCAGGTCTCAGAGGACGTGGCGGCGGCGGATTCCCGACAGGTATGAAGTGGAAGCTCGCAAGAAATATTGTTCCTGACGCTGATATGAAGTATGTCTGCTGTAATGCCGACGAGGGCGACCCGGGTGCATTTATGGACCGTTCAGTTCTCGAGGGCGACCCACACGTAGTTCTCGAAGCTATGACTATTGCAGGTTATGCTATCGGTGCAAAACAGGGCTATATTTACGTTCGTGCTGAGTATCCGATTGCTGTTGAACGCCTTAATATTGCTATTGCACAGGCTCGTGAAGCAGGTATGCTCGGCAAGGATATTTTCGGCACAGGATTCGATTTCGACATCGACCTCCGTCTCGGTGCAGGTGCATTCGTATGCGGTGAAGAAACTGCTCTTATGACATCTATCGAGGGCAACAGAGGCGAACCTCGTCCACGTCCTCCTTTCCCTGCTGAAAAAGGACTTTTCCAGAAGCCCACTATCCTCAACAATGTTGAAACTTATGCTAACATTCCGCAGATTATTCTTAACGGTGCTGACTGGTTTGCAAGCATGGGTACTGAAAAATCAAAGGGTACAAAGGTATTCGC
>JAIDNR010000081.1 GCA_029063695.1 Ruminococcus sp. | reverse complement strand
TGGCTGTACTACTTCGCCTATCAAGCTCAAACCTGAACAGGTCGAGGATACGGTGCTGAATGAAATGCGTAAGCGTATTGAACAGCTTAATATTGAAAAGCACGAATCAAGCAAACCCGATGCCGAAACAGAGAGTATCAAGACAGAAATCATTCGCATTGACAGCGAAATACAGAAGTTAATGGAAAAGCTCGCTGATGCTGACAGCATTCTCTTTGACTATATTCAGAAGCGTGTAAGTGCCTTGCACGAACAGAAATCTGAGCTTGACAAGAAAATGCAGACAATGAGTCGCAGGCGTAAAGATATTGACACAAAGCCGTTGGAAGAACCTATGAAGCAGTGTGACAAGCTGACGGTACAAGAAAAATACGATCTGGCGACAGCTATGATTGAGATCGTACTTATACTCGATGAAACAGGTATTGAAGTGAAATTCAGCATTTGAAAAAAGTTCGGAATTTCGGCATTTTTTAATGGTGATAAGGTGCTGCATTGGGCGTTCCGGATAAATACGCTATGAAACATTTGGGTCAGTCATCACCTAACATGATAAAAGATATTTACCAACTTTTATATGCAAGTAAGGAAAAAGAAGTTGCTCAGACGGTTTCTGATGCCTTTTCGGAGATATATGAAACAAAATATGACACAGGTAACAAAAAATGTCAGTAAATAGAAGAAAAAAACAAAAAAACAGAAAATTCAAATCTCTCAATCCGCACTTATTTAAAGCACAGTATATTGTGAATTGCAATGTACTGTGCTTTTTTGCATAATAAAAGGCAGTGAAATCATTTCACTGCCAGAATCGTATTTACAATAAAATCAGAAAATATATCGCCGTCGTTCGATATTAAAAATTCACTGTTATTAATAAAGTTTCTGTCAAAACCTTTTGGAATAACTGCCTTATCTGCGACATTGAGCATACTTGCATCCATTGAACTGTCACCAGCAGATAAAATATAATCACAGTCAATAATTTTTTCAAGCTTTCTGACTGCATTTCCTTTATTGAGATTCTCAGGAAAAAAATAAATTTTTCTGCCCGACAATTCAACAGTGAGACTGACAGAATCGGCAAGTTCATGCGTAACTCTGTCAGCATCTGTATCAGGTGCACAGTAAACAAAAACATAAGAATCATCAACTATTCTGCAATTTATGAAACGTCTGTCATTGCAATAATGGTCATAAACCTCATTAAGCTGAATTTTAAGACTGCCGTTTTTTTCAATAAGATTCCAGTTATCCTGAACTATTCCGTTATGAATAAGCACTGCACCGTTTGATACAAGTGCATATTCGGGAACATAGCCGTTCGGGAAAGAAATTCGGCGGTACTGTTCAACTGAACGTGAAGTAACAGGAACAAACATGACCTTTTCAGTCATATCGGCAAAATGACTGTATGTATGTGCAGTCATAAATCCCTGCTCCCTGCCTTTATTCATTTCAACACATATATATCCGTCTTTCTTTTTTTTGTAAGAATAAATAAGCGTATTGTCAAGGTCGCAGGCAAATAATATGTTCATGTAAAAATCCTCCTATATATCCGATAAATCTTTGATAAGACCGCAAGCCTTATAATGTTCAAGAGGATATTCCTCAACAGCAACACCTTTTTCCTGTGCAAGCTGATATATATGACCGAGATTTTTTTCATCATTCATACTGTGGACAAGTATTTTCCAAGGAACTCGCCTGAGAAGTACCCGTGTAGTCTCGCCTATTCCGGGCTTGACAAAATTAATACTTTTTATGCCGAATTTTTTTCGGATATTTTCAGCTTCGCCAAGTCCCGAAAAAGTAATCTTGTTATCTGAATCATTGTTATACGTTTTATTGAAATCAAACTCCTGCTCAATACGGTTGATAAACTGATAAGTCACATCTTTTTCAGTAAGTTCACTATAAAAAGCCGCACCATGAAAATCATTCTCACTGATTATGTCACTACGTAGAAAAGTTCTGCTGAGAAGTCCGGAAACGGTTGAATTAAGGCATGAACTTGCTATCAGAAAATCTTCGTGAGTACCGCATTTTTCCGCCGCAAATGCAGCGTCTGAAAGCACTGCCAAATCCTGACTTATCTGCGGATAATCTTTCAGTGCTTCTGTGAGTACATTTCTTATAGCACCTTTGCCTGTCCAGCCATCGACAAATTGCAGTCCCTCAGGATTATGCCGTGCAAGAATATAATTCATAGCATTCTTGTCGATACCTCTGCCACGTATGATAGAAATTGTGTAATGCGGAATTTTACAGCAGTATTTTTTCTCCATATAGTGCTTTATGAGTATTCCTATTGGTGTACCTGCTCTTGCAAGTGATATAAGGACTGTATCTTTACCCTTGTCGTTCCATATCTGCTCCGAAACTGCACCGACTGCATCTGCTGTAATCTTTGAAAATCTGTCAAGTGCAAGCTTATATATCGCCATATATTCTGGTGTAGGCTCGTATTCAAGCGGAAGCATTTCACTGTAATGCACTCCAGACTGTATTCTGATTTCACGTTCTTTCGTCGCAAGAGGCTGAACAAGTCCAGTAATATCTTTTAACAGGATAGTCACATCATCTGATTTGTAAGTACCAAACATATTTTCACTCTCCCATAAAGTAGTATCTTTTTTCTGTGCCGTGATTTGCAAGTACAGAGTCAAGCATTGCAAGAGCTTTCAGGTGGGGATTTTTCGCATCTGAAATAACAATTGCCATATCGTACCTGCGGAGATTGTAAATATAATTAACTCTGTTAACGTCGTAGAGACTGCAAATTTTATATCCATTCTGCATGGGATAATCCTCCTCAGTACTAACGCAAACTGGACTTCTTGTCGTTGAATGGCAGTATGCATTGAATCTGAACCGCTTTTCAAGTATAGTTGCAGCTAAAATTGACGGGTACATACATTCCTCCGTACCCAAGAAAAGAACGTCATTACAGCCCGAAAAATCGACCTTTTCCACTATAATGTCCGCAATTTTCCTGCATTCCAGATTATATTCAAGTATATTTACAAAGTATCTTGCATCGGGAATTGCAACTCTCATAAAATCGGGTGATTTATCAGGAATTTCAGTCAATTCGCAAGGTGCGGACAGATTTCTGAAATCTTTTTCGAGCATTTCGTCCGTCCACTGTACATCATACAGACTTACAAAATATATGTTGTGCTGTTCAAAAAATTCTCTGCGTTCGGGAGTAAGACGGTTTATCACTGAACCGACTACAAAATCACGCTCCGCAAGTTCGGAGATTTCCTCACGCATAGCCTGAATAATATTGAACAGCGTTTTTCCTGTGGAAATTTCGTCGTCAATCAGAATAACTTCTTCTGTATATTTCAGATACTCGGCGAAATCTTTAATATAAAGTTTCTGATTCACTGCGTGACTGTGTTCCTCACGGAAACAAATGCAGTCACTTTCGGGAACATAATCCTCACGGGTTGTATTGATATAAATTCCCTTTTCTGCAAACGACGGAATACTTGCTTCCCAAGCAACATCCGCAGCGATTGCAGTTGCAGTTTCAGCAAAGCCGATAACAAGATGTGCATTCGGGAAATCTTCTTCA
>JAIDNR010000080.1 GCA_029063695.1 Ruminococcus sp. | reverse complement strand
AAGTTTGAAACCTATCCAAAATCACTCATCAAAAAAAAGACACAGCAAAGCAGACTATCAAAAGATAGCCTTTTAAAAAACAGGATATAAGAATCAAGCTAAAGTTGGCTGAGAAATAACATAGCCTTGCCTTTGTAATATAAAGACAGCCTGCTCAATAGAAATTTCTCTGTGAGCGGGAGGCATATCGGATTTTTTACGAAGCTGCGGACTGTAAGGCTCGTCTTTTTTCAGCATATGGTAAATAGCAGTAAGAAGCATTCTTGCAACAGCGATAATAGCTTTCTTGTGACCTCTTCGCTTTTTCAGCGCAAGGTATCTATTGCGAATCTCAGGATTGCTTTTGCAGCGGATAGCGTTAAGAGCACATTGAACAAGCAAGGGTTTGATATATGCACCGGCACGGCTGATACGAGTAGTTTTCTTTTTACCTGCACTTTGGTCGTTCAGTGGAGTAAGACCTGCCCAGGAGCAAAGTTGCTTGTCTGTCGGAAACACGGACATATCAACGCCTATTTCGGAAATTATTGTGATAGAAGAAAAGGTGTCAATACCCGGAGCAGAAGAAATTACCTCAATCTGATGAGAATATTTTTCTGCCAAGGACAGAATCACAGATTCTAAATTGACTTTGCAAAGAGCAAGGTTATCCATATGATTGCGAATAATGCGCAGTTTTTCAGCCTGTTCGATGCATATTGAACCGTTAACGGCTTCCTGAATTTCTTCGGGAGAATGTTTGAGGTTTTTCTTCAGAAAAGGTTTTACATCAAACGGTTCCGATGTTTCAAGAAGTTTATCGGTAATAGCGGAAGCAGTTTTGCCGAATACATCTGTAAAAACGTCGTCAAGTTTAATATTTGAAACGGTAAGACAATTCTGAGCACGATTCTTTTCGCCTACGGTAAAATTAGTGAGTTTATAGCGGTAACGCATTAAATCTCTAAGTTGACGAATATCGGCGGGAGGAATAAAACTTCCGTTTACTAAATCGTGCTTAAAAATATCAGCTATCCACTGAGCGTCTTTTTTATCGGTTTTCTTACCCCGAATTGATTTGACGTATTTAGGATGGGCAAGGACGATTTTACAATCCGTTTCAAGAATGTTATACACAGGAATCCAATACTTTCCTGTGGATTCCATACAGACATCGAAGCAGTTATTCTGCAAAAGCCATTGTAACAGCGATTTCAGCCCGCTTGTAAAGGTTGAAAAGCGATGACTCTTGTAGGTCGTAACACCTTTTCTGTCTGTGTTGGCGATACAAGCATAAACAAAAGATTTGTGAACATCAAGTCCGCAGCAAACAGGATAAACGATTTTAAGCATAAACCACACCCTCAATAAAAGATTTGAGAAAGCAGACATTGACTGACTGTTCACTGAAAAACGAGTAATGTCTCTCCAAAGATAAGTTTACAGGCTCATAGCGCTACTTATTTGTGCTTGAAAGAACGGTCGGTACACATACCTATGCGGTCAGCAAAAACTTGCTGTGCCCACTCACCTCCACGTACTCTGTAGTTAATCTGCTTCTCAAATACAATTATATCAAACTTTACGCTTAAGCACAATCGGTTTCATATCTTTTTGTGCCTTGAGCATAGCGAAAGGAATGGTCATACCTATGAACATTCAGAAATACAACGCCCGGATTATTCGTGAATACCTCGCTTATAAAAATGAAGTCCCAAAGAACACTTATAAAAGTATTTCGGCAGATTGCAAAGCAATAGAGAAATACCTGTCTGATAACAACACAACGATTATTTCCCTGTCCGAAACAGCTTATTCAGAACAGTTTATCAGTTTTCTTGCAAAAAAACATACTACAGCAACGATTAAGCGCAGGTTATGCACTTTACGTTCAATAATTTATTGGTGTCAAGAACAAGGATATATCCCTGTTGACCATGAAATAGATATTTATGATGGTCTTGAAATTCCAACATATCAGTTTGCACCTGATGCTGATATTACCAAACTTTACAATTTCTGCAAATACATTGGTGAATCAGAAGAATATATAATGGCACGTGCAAAATTAGAATGTTTGATGGTAATAATATGCGGATTTAAGATATCAGAACTAAAAAAACTTCGCATACAGGACGTATCCGATTCAATAATTGATGATAAAATGAAAATGGTTCGCTGTACTAAATCGGAATGCATTGATACATTTTTGAAAATCAGAGCGGATTTCACGGATTCAAAACTTATTAAAAGCGATGTTTTATTTTTAACCCAACGTGGTAATGAAAATCAATATATAGATTCGGACTTTGAGTTGATACGTGAACAATGTAATATAAACAGCGGTGTTACCTTATCCTCAATCAGAAATAGCTGCATAAAAGAATGCAGCATACTTCTGAATAATGACGCTGTAGCTGCTAAGTTATTCGATGTCACTGTCAGACGGCTTGAAACAATAAAAAAACAAACGGAGCATAGTACATCTC
>JAIDNR010000008.1 GCA_029063695.1 Ruminococcus sp. | reverse complement strand
CGAACACGGAAGTTAAGCTCTGTTGCGAAGATGATACTTGGTTGGAGACGACCTGGGAAAGTATTTCGATGCCGGCATTGTAAAAACTCTCTTTATATTAAAGAGAGTTTTTGTGTTTTTTGGAGACTAAAATGAATAATAATATCAGTAATATAATGCAGTTTCAGAGTAATGACAATTTTATTGAACGCATTTCAGCAGACGAAAATCTTACAATATTTTTAAAAACATGGAATGAGCAATATTATAGTATTATTTTTAATAATTATTACGGAGTTAATATTAATTTTAATATTCCTGCCGAAATTGGTGAAATTGAATTAATAAGGGAAGCTGATTGGGAACAGCCTGACATTAAGGGATTAGCACATCTCATAATACGTGACCCATGGGATGAAGAAGTGATATTCAGTGCCTATGTTGGAAATTATGTTATAGAAGAAACTGTATTGTAACATATATTGATTATCAAACGGTGATTTTATGTATAATAAACTTACTGAAAAAGACAGAAATATTCTTGTTGACGGCAAAGAGCTTACCATTATGCTTTTAGAAGATAATGAATGGGACGGTTATTATTATGAGCTTGTTTCATCGCTTTGCAATGAAAACATGGGTGAACTTCGCTATATAAAGGAACTTGTCAGCAGAAAGCTTGACTGTAATTTTCCGCTTCTTATATGTGATTGTGATTGCGATTTTAATTGTACAGTTGCGGTTGCTAAAGTAAAATTTTGTGATAACTGCGTTAAATGGGAGAAAATAGGTATTGTTACAGGAACAAATAGAGGAAACAGCAGGACTTTTTTTGAAAATTACAGAAACAGTGGTATCAGACGGGTTGAGGACTGGGCAGAGGACGACTGGCAGAAATATGGCGATATTGCCTATGATTTGATTCAGGACGATTATTTTTTCCATGATTGGTGTAGTAAGAACTGGCAGGAAGAGTTGTATCGGAGATGCTGGGGATATTACCACAAATATTTCAATGATGATTTAAATATCAGTTGGGCAAGTGAACTGAATTTTAAATTTGAAGTTAAGGAATATCAAAAATTTTTTTGTGGTGAATCTATATGAAAATACTTACTGTTGCTGATGAAGAAAGTCGCTGGTTATGGGATTTTTATGACAAATCGAAACTTACGGATATTGATTTGATTCTGTCGGCGGGCGATTTGAAATCTGAATATCTGGAATTTCTTGTTACAATGTCAAGAGCCGATGTTCTTTATGTAAACGGAAATCATGATAAAAAAGTTCCTCAGGGCTGTATCAGTGTTGACGGTAAATTGATTAACTATAAGGGATTGCGGATTTTAGGATTCGGCGGTTCTATGCGTTACAGTACGGGGAAAAATCAGTATACCGAAAAGGAAATGTCCCGAAGAATCCGCCGTTGCAGGCTTAGTATTCTCATGAACAATGGATTTGATATTCTGCTTACTCATGCACCAGCCTTGAATATTAATGATATGCAGGATTTGCCGCATAAAGGATTTGAGTGCTTTGCGGATTTGATTAGTAAATATAACCCGAAGTATTTCATACATGGTCATGTACATAAGACTTACGGAAATTTCGTCCGTGAACAGAAAGTCGGCGGAACTACTGTAATAAATGCCTTTGAACGATATATTATAGAAATATAGCGAAAAAAGTCGGATTTTATTATCCGACTTTTTCCGTTTAGGGTGGTTTATATGAATATAGAAGATGTCATAAATTTATATCGGGATTTCTGTGCATTCCGCCGAAATCTCTGTCGGGCATTTCAAATTCGCCATTTTCATTGGTAGGTGGCTGAAACTCGCCTTTATTGCCTTTGTCGCCACGTCTGCCGCCGAAACCGCCGCCCATAGAGGACTGTCTGCCGACAGTTGAGACGATTTCGTTTGCAGTGAAGCTTTCAGATTCAGTATCATCAAGATAGAAAGTATAAGTTTTATCTTTTAAAATATCAGGTGAACTGATGACAATATTTTCAAAAGTTTTTGCGGAAGTGAAATTAATGATTTCGCCGCCGTTTTCATCAAGAAGTTTAATGGAAGTACCTGCTTTCTGAGTGTTTTCAAAAGTTGCGGAGACTACATACTGTTTTGATGAATTATCAGGACATTCAGCCATTTGTGAACTTCCTGCGGCAATAAGAGTACCGCCCGTTACAATAATTTCATTATTTCCGTCTAAAGCACCATTTCCGCCATTTGTCGGACCATCAATAATAACAGTACCGCCGCTGATAGTCATATCACCGTTGGAGTCAAGACCGTCGCCCTCAGCATCAACATAGACAGAACCGCCGCTGATATTAAGTTCAACACCGTTTGAATAAGTACCCATGCCGTTCTGATTTGTAACGCCGTCTGAGGCATTGAATCCGTCATCAGAAGATTTAACTCTAATATCACCGCCGCTGATATTAATAACAGCTGCCTCGATTCCTTCATAGGATTTGGTAATATTTACTGTGCCGCCGTCAATATAGATATTTGAATCGGCATGAATACCGTCATCTCCTGCTGTAATTGTGAGATTGTCGCCGCTTATTACTACATTTGCGGAATGAACAGCATCATCAGCGGAATTTATAACAAAGTCTCCGCCGATTATATTTACTGATGAACCGCCTTTAATTCCTTTGGTACTGATTGTTGTTTCGGTTGTATCAGTCTGATTTTCCTGTGGTGTCATATTTCTGAAATCCTCACGGTTGAAATTATCTGGAGGTGTCATACTGTCGAAATCCTGCTGGGCGAAACCATCGGGAGGAGTCATGTTTTCAAAATCCTGTTTATTAAAGTTATCGGGAGGAGTCATTTTATCGAAATCGAAATCATGATTAAATCTTCCTCCACCGAATCCGCCGCCCATTCCTCCGAAATCGTCAAAATGAGTTTTTGTGGAGTTTTCACTTCCGCCGCCGCTTGTGATGTCAAAATTTCCGTCAAGTATGATTAAATCCGTTTCAGCCTGTATGCCGTCCTGAACGGAATTTACAATAAATCTACCGTTCTGAATATATACATAGCCTAAAGAAGTATCATTGATATTAGTGGACTTTATGCCGTCCTCGCCTGAATTTATATTTATATTTCCGTCCGCAACAGCAACATAATCCTTGCCTTTGATACCGTCTCCGTCGGAAGTGATATTTATATTGCCGCCTGTTATTACAACATCGTCCTTACTATGAATACCACTGAGACTTGAATTTATATTAAGCGTACCCGTGCCGTTTATGGTGAGACTGTCACTGCTGAAAATGCAGGCATCGGGTTCTTGTTTTTCATTGTCAGCATAAGTATAACTTTTGCCGTCAGTCAGATTATTTACACTGTTTTCGGCAAGAGAGATAAAGATTTTTTTGGAATCAACCCCGTATATTGCGGAAGATGTACTGCAAGTAATATCGGCATTATCAAGAATAATCTGTACTTTTGAATCGGGAGCATTTACAATAATCTGTCCATCATCAAGAGTACCTGAAAATTTATAAATGCCCTCTTTTGTGATAGTAACAAGGGAATTTTTAATTGTTACGCTGTTATTGTCGCATACAGCAGAATCGCCGTTCAGTGTGATTTCAGACGTGATATTATCAAAATCGGGATTCAGGTCTCTGTTCGAAAAAACATCAGCATATTCATACATGATTTTTTTCGGCGGACTTGCAAGAGGTTCAGTTTCAATAATTTCGGATTCGGAATCTTCTGTAGTGTCCTGTTCATCAGCCGAGCTTTCAGTAACTGAACTTTCGGGAATAGTACTGTTTTCGGATTCTGAAATGTTATCATTACAGCTCATTTGTGCAGCAGCAAGAACAGCGGCTGTCAGAAGTCCGAATGATTTTTTTAATGAGTTAAAATTGTTCATTATATTTCACCTGTTAATTCAGTTTGCCAATTCCTCTTTATTTATCTCTGTGATATTATTCTATCTCATATTTAT
>JAIDNR010000079.1 GCA_029063695.1 Ruminococcus sp. | reverse complement strand
GTCATAGGCACAGGTACTTCACTTGATACTGCACGCCTTCGTTATCTTCTCGGTGATTACTTTACTGTTGACCCCAAAAATATTCATGCTTATGTTATCGGTGAACACGGCGACAGTGAATTTGTTCCCGTTTCTCAGGTTATGCTTGCTACAAAGCACGTCACTGAAATTTTTGACGACGACAGAAACAGCTACTGCATTGATGATATGCAGAAAATCGAGGAACAGGTGCGTACTTCCGCATATAAGATTATTGAAGCAAAACGTGCGACTTATTACGGTATAGGAATGGCAATCACAAGAATTGTCAAGGCTATTCTCGGCGATGAAAACAGTGTGGTTACTGTATCTGCAAAGCTCTGCGGTGAATATGAAAGCAAGAATATGTTTATCGGCGTTCCGTGTATTATAGGCAGAAACGGTGTTAAGGAAATTCTTGAGCTTTCACTTACTGATGACGAAATGGAGAAATTCAAGTCATCAGCTTCAATTCTTGATGAGAGCTTCAACGGTCTGAATCTCTGATATGCCGGGTAATATATTAAAAAAATCAACTGCATTATGTGCGGTTCTTATGCTTACGGGCTGTTATGTTCCCATGCCGTTTGAAAAGTATGAAATCACAGCTCCTGTTGAACCTGAACTGCACACAATGCCGGAAATTGAATGTGTTGCAGATGAAATGCATGGAAAAGAATGGTATTCCGAAATGTGTTCTCAGCTTATGGAGTTCAGAAACTCATGCACTGTAAGTGAAAGAATGAAAACAAAGGAAATCGGAAATGCACTTCTTCAGATGAAGAATGATTATCCTGAATTTTTCTGGTATGGCAGGTCATATTATGCCACAACGGTTACGGACGGTTCTGAAATAAATCTCGGTACTCCAGATTGGTTTGATATGGACGATTTACCCGAAATGTATGAGGAGTTAGTATCAAAAGCCGATGAACTTATAGAAAGTATACCCGACGGAAGCGACTATGATAAAGTTTTGTATGTGCATGATTATATAATCGAACATACGGTCTATGATATGGAAGCATATAAATCTAATGATACAATAATTTCGGGAACGGCATACGCCTGTCTTGTTGACGGTCTTGCCGTATGTGAGGGATATGCAAGAGCTTTCCAGTACATCATGAACCGTATCGGAATCGAAAGCGGTGTATGCAGCGGTTCAAATCACGCATGGAATTACGTAAATATCGACGACGAATATTACTGGCTTGATGCAACATGGGACGATAATGAAGAAACACCGCCTCAGCATACATATTTTTTGTTCAATGATGATATGCTTCTGCGTACGAGAACTCTGAACAGTACACAGCCGGATTATCATAAATGTACATCAACGAACAGCAATTATTTTGTCGTAAACGGCGGATATTTTGATGAATATAATGAGGATTCCGTTATTGAGTACATAGAAAGTAAGGTTGACAGCGGAAGGTGCGAAATAATGTTTGCCGACTTTGAAAACTATAAATCTGCACTGTATGCACTTTTCAGCGATGCAAAAATCAGAAAGGCGGACGGTGTGGGCAGCTCCGAACTGAAATATTATCGTGACGACGATATGTTTTCTGTTGACATAATATTTTAAGGAGACATAACTGTGAATATATTAAAAAAATCTGCTGTTATTCTGTTATTGATATTTTTTACAGGCTGTGAAGATTCGCTTACTCAGCTCGGATTCAGTCCGACGGCAACAGAACAGCCTACTGTGAATGAAAAAGAAGTTTCGGAAGATGAGATATATAACGGCATTGTTCAATCACTTGAAAATATGACAATGATTTCCGAGCATAACAAGAAACTTGACGGCGATACTGTCAGCGGAATTATTGAAAGAATAAAACTTGAATATCCTGAATTTTTCTGGATTGACGGCTGTACTCTTACAACTTCGGGCAAAAAATCAGAGGTAAAGATTAATATTTTAGATGATTATTCAATCGAAGAACTTAATTTTATGCGGAATGAACTTGAAATTAACGTCAATGCCGTTATAAATCAGATTCCTGCGGAACTTGATGATTTCGGCAAGGCTGTTTTTGTTCATGACTATATCGTGAATAATACAATATACGATACAGCAGGTGCGGAAGTTGATACAAACGGACTGTGGGGTACTTCCTATGGCTGTCTTGTACAGGGAAAAGCCATATGTCAGGGATATTCGGAAGCTTTTCAGTATATCATGCAGCGTCTCGGTATTGAATGCGGTGTTTGCAGAGGAAACAGTACTCGGGGACGTCATGCGTGGAATTATGTCAACCTTAATGGAAAATATTACTGGATTGATGTTACATGGGACGACCCTGTACCAGAATCAGGAAATGATGAAACCCTTATACATACGTATTGTCTGATTGATGATGAACGCCTTTTCAGAACAAGATATGCAGACAGTGATTTGGATTTTGTTCCACAATGTTATTCTATGGATAATAATTATTTTGTCCGCAACGGTACATATCTTTCTTATTACAGTGATGAAGGAATTTCAGATATATTGAACAATTATGCATCAGTCGGTGAAGCTGAGATTATGTTTGCTGATAAAAATTCCTATTCAGAAGCCGTGAATCGGCTGTTTGATGATGGTGATATATGGAATTTTATTGACAGTGAAGAAGTTACATATACAAATGATGATGTGATGTATATACTTAAAATTAAGTATTAAACAAAAAGTCCCGTGATTTTTCAATCATGGGACTTTTAATATTACATTATTCTACGTTTTAATTACTTCATAGCTTCCTCAACTGCAACTGCACAAGCAACAGTAGCACCAACCATCGGGTTGTTACCCATACCGATAACGCCCATCATTTCAACGTGAGCAGGAACTGATGATGAAC
>JAIDNR010000078.1 GCA_029063695.1 Ruminococcus sp. | reverse complement strand
GAAATCATGCGTCTGAGGATTATGACAGCCCCGACAGTTATGCGGACAGCCCTGAGTGAAAATCGTGAATCTTATTCCTTCACCGTCAACAATTGAATCATTGACAGTTCCCGCAATTCTCAGAAAATCAGACATTGTGCTTTAATCTATCCTTTTCCTCAGCACGTTTACCGTCATTGAAACGGTCAAGAGTACCGACAAGATAACCTGTAATTCGGCGGATTCTGTCAAATGCCACTTCACCTGTATGGTCTTTTCTTCCGCAGCAAGGACAGATGTCGCCGATAATTCCTGTATAACCACAGCAAGGGTCACGGTCAACCGGGTGATTGATTGCACCATAACCAATACCCGATTCTTTCATACAACGGACAATTTTTTCAAATGCTGGAAGATTCTCCAGTGGGTCTCCGTCAAGCTCAATATAACTGATATGCCCTGCATTTGTCAGTGCATGATACGGAGCTTCAATTTTAATCTTATCAAATGCACTGATAGGATAGTAAACAGGCACATGGAAAGAGTTTGTATAATAATCACGGTCAGTAACGCCTTCAATAATACCGTATTTTTTAGCGTCCATGCGTACGAAACGTCCCGAAAGTCCTTCGGCAGGAGTTGCAAGGAGTGAGAAATTCAAACCTGTGCGTTTTGATTCTTCATCAAGACGTTTACGCATCTCAGTGATAATTTCAAGACCAAGTTCTCTTGCTTCTTCATCTTCACCGTGATGTCTGCCTATGAGAGCTTTAAGAGTTTCAGCAAGTCCGATAAAGCCGACAGAAAGAGTACCATGCTTTAATATTTCACCTATTGTATCATCAGGAGAAAGTTTATCTGAATCAATCCAGATACCCTGTCCCATAAGGAACGGGAAGTTTCTTACACGTTTCTGTGCCTGTATGCGATAACGGTGCATAAGCTGTTCAATAGCCAAATCCATCATCTCATCAAGCTTGTCAAAGAAAAGACCAACATTGTGATTTGATTCAATAGCGAGACGGGGAAGATTGATTGATGTAAAACTCAGATTGCCTCTGCCAGTAACAATTTCTTTTGTCGGGTCATATATATTGCCGATAACTCGTGTACGGCAGCCCATATATGCGATTTCCGTATCGGGATTGCCCTCTTTGTAATACTGTAAATTAAACGGAGCATCAATAAATGAGAAATTCGGGAAAAGTCTCTTTGCAGAAACTCTGCAAGCAAGTTTAAAAAGGTCATAGTTCGGGTCTGTAGGGTTATAATTGATTCCCTCCTTGATTTTGAAAATATGAATCGGGAAAATAGGTGTTTCGCCGTTTCCGAGACCTGCTTCCTGTGCAAGCAGAACATTCTTGATAACCATTCTGCCTTCGGGTGAGGTATCAGTGCCATAATTGATTGAGCTGAACGGAGTCTGTGCACCTGCACGGCTGTTCATTGTATTAAGGTTATGAATGAGTGCTTCCATTGCCTGGTATGTTGCACGGTCTGTCTCTTTTACAGCGTTTTTCAGTGCGAA
Organism: Ruminococcus sp.; assembly: GCA_029063695.1. GTDB lineage: Bacteria > Bacillota > Clostridia > Oscillospirales > Ruminococcaceae > Ruminococcus. Next base: position 963 of record JAIDNR010000078.1, on the reverse strand, counting down.
CTCCTGTATTTTCTTTGCTGTTTTTTCATCTGTATAATTCAAAAGAAGCTCGTATTCTTTTTCCTGATAGCCGTTGTCATTTGAAAGAGTGGGAATTAAATCATATCTTTCCCTGATTTCTTTTTTGATTGAATCCGCCTTTTCAAATTCATCATCACAGTCACCGATGAGATTCAAAGCTCTTGCAACATTCTGAGAATATCTGGCAGAATATGTTTTCTTTACGCCGTCAGCCATAGCATAATCAAATGTAGGAACACTCTGTCCGCCGTGCTGGTCATTCTGGTTTGACTGAATTGCAATACAGGCAAGTGCAGAATAGCTTGCGATGTCATTCGGTTCTCTCAGAAATCCGTGACCTGTGGAAAAGCCATTTGTAAAAAGTTTTTTAAGGTCAATCTGAGTGCAGGTGGTTGTCAGCGTGTAGAAATCAAGGTCATGAATATGTATATCGCCTTTTCTGTGTGCCTTGGAATGTTTAGAATCAAGAACATACATTCCATAGTATTCTTTTGCGGAAACAGAGCCATACTTCAACATAGTTCCCATAGCTGTATCACCATCTATATTGGCATTTTCACGCTTTATATCGCTGTCCTTGGCATCGCTGAAAGTAAGCTCATTAAGTACGCACATAAGATTTGTTTTCATTTCACGTGAACGTGTACGCTCATAGCGGTAAAGAATATAGGCTTTAGCGGTTCTTGCGTGACCCTTTTCAATCAGAACCTTTTCAACAAGGTCCTGTATTTCTTCAACAGTCGGAATTTTATTTGGATTCTGTTCCTCATAGAGTTTGCAGACTTCCGCTGCAATTTCCATAGCAGTATTCATATCACTGCCGCCGCACGACTGAGCCGCTTTAAGAATGGCGTTCGCAATCTTTTCAATATTGAACGGCATTTTTCTTCTGTCTCTTTTAATTATGTGTATTATCATAAATTTAAGCCCCCTATATAGCAT
>JAIDNR010000077.1 GCA_029063695.1 Ruminococcus sp. | reverse complement strand
TGTTACCAATTCCGATTGTTATGGCTGGTTTTGTTCTGTTGGTATTGTTTAGATAATTTTGTGGATTGCTATAAATTAACATATGATATTATTAAACGATAAATTAGTATTGCGTTTATAAAGTAAAACATAAATAAGTTTCTTAATGTTTCAGTTCTTCCAATAAGTTGTCTATTGTTAAGAATCTAAGATAATGTTTTATTGATATAACGGGAAAAGGAATTTGATTTTTTAATGAATAGACTACTTTTTGGAAGAACCATTAGCTCTACCCCAATCTTGACCCCAAAAACTATCTTCACAGTGCGTAAGCTGACGAATGGTAAAAATCAAGAAATGACGTAATATCGCTATATTTTGACGTATCATGTAAGCTGAGAAATATTAAAATTTCCTTTGTAAATCCCTCATAACCCGAAGGTCGTGAGCTGTCAATAAAGCGACATAGCAGCGGATATAAGCCTTAAGGATAAAATTGAATAATCCCACAAATGAAAGTCAGTCAAGTTTTTATGCTCGACTGACTATTTTCATTTATTCGCTAAAACCTCTGCAATCTCAGCGATATTTTTGAGTTGTCGTTTGTTGAATCTACCATAACACCCTACGAACTATCAAAAATGTGATAAACAGACAATTTTTCTATAAGAACAATAGAACCATTCTCAAATGAGGACGGTTCTGATTTTTGCTATTTTTTCAAAAGTTAAAGACTTGTTAAGAATTGATATGTTATAATCAGAACATAGAGAAAAAACAAGAAAAGAGGTATGCACTATGTTCTTGAAAATACTGAAAAAAGACATGAAACGCAAAAAGACCATGAACTGTATATTACTGTTGTTTGTGATACTGTCGGCAATGTTTTCGGCAAGCAGTGTGAACAACATTATAACAGTAACGGGCGGACTTGACTATTATTTCGACAAGGCGGGAATAAGCGATTATGCCTTTATTACAAAAGAGGCTGATTCCGGCAATTCGATCTCAACGATACTTGAGAAAGAAAGTTCTGTAAAAGAATATAAAAAAGAGGAGATAATTTTCTCAACAGCAGAAAATTTTGAAAGGGAAGGAAAGCAACTTGCTGATTTTTCAAATATTGCTGTAATCATGCCCGTGGACGAAGCAAAGCTGAATTATTTCGACAGTGATAATAATATCATAAACGAGATAGAATCAGGTAAGGTTTATATTTCAGGTTCTGTACCGAAAAAATCAGGACTTAAAATCGGAGATACTTTTCAGTTTAAATTCGGAGAAAATGAACTTACTTTTGAATTTGCAGGCATAGCAAAGGACGCATTCTTAGGCTCGGAAATGATGGATAATACAAGATTTATTCTAAGTAATAGCGATTATGAAAAAATATGCTCCGACAGTTACGCTTTAAACGGCAACATGGGTGCAATTTACTATGTGAATACTGATGATGCTAAAGCTCTTGAATCGGCAACGGCTGATTGTACTGATATTGTGTTCAAGTGTGCTGTTTCCACTCTGAAAATGACTTATTTCATGAACATACTTATTGCAGGAATACTTCTTATAGTCAGTATCTGCTTGATTCTTGTATCATTTGTGGTTTTGAGATTCACAATAGGTTTTACCATTGCCGAGGAGTTCAGGGAAATAGGCGTTATGAAGGCTGTCGGTATCACAAATAGTTCTGTTCGCGGACTTTATCTTGTGAAGTATCTGGGAATATCTGTAATCGGTGCAGTAATAGGATATATTGCAAGTATTCCGTTCGGAAATATGATGCTGGACAGTGTAAGTAAAAATATGGTTCTGGGCAATGACAACTCAGTTTTGATTGGCATTCTTTGCAGTATTGCAGTAGTTGGAATTATTTTGTTGTTCTGCTGGAGATGTACTGCAAAAATCAAAAAATTGTCCCCCATTGACGCAGTAAGGAGCGGTCAGACAGGTGAACGCTTTGGCAGAAAAAGCTTATTACATCTCAGCAAAAGCAAGCTTAAAGCGACAGGCTTTCTTTCGCTTAACGATGTCCTCAGCAGTCCGAAACAGTACGGCATAATTACGGCAGTATTTACAATATGTATGCTTCTTGTAATGGTACTTGCGAATACTGCAAATACACTGAACAGTGACAAACTTCTTTCCCTTTTAGGAACTACAAAAAGTGATGTATATTACAATGATTTTGAAAGAGTTATGGAAGTTATGCAGGGCAAAAAGACGCTTGTTAAGTCTGTTGAAGAAATTGAGAAAAAGCTTTTGGATAACGGTATGCCGGCAGATGTTCATATAGAAACTATGTATCAGTTGCCGGTGAAATTCGGCGATATTAAAACGACTGTAAGGTTTCAGTTATGCAATGAAACAAGCGCTGATGAATATACCTATACTCAGGGAATCGCTCCATGTTACGCCAATGAAATAGCGATCAGCGAACCTATTGCAGAAAAACTGAATGCAGAAATCGGCGATACCTTACAGCTTACCATAGACGGTGAGGAAAATGATTATATAGTTACAGCTCTTTTCCAAGGCTTTAATAATCTTGGAGAATTCGGCAGACTTCACGAAAGCATTTCCCCGTCTGATTTGAGTATTACAAGTGCAATGGCATATCAGATAGATTTTGACGATAATCCCGACAAAAAAGAAATCGACAGCAGAATTGAAAAGCTGAAGGATATTTTTAACAATCAGAAAGTAATGACCGCTGAAGATTATGTCAAGGAAACTACGGGAGCGAGTGATATTATCGCAGGCGTAAAAAATCTTGTATTGATAATTTCACTTATTATCATTATTATGATAAGCGTACTTATGGAACGTTCATTTATTTCAAAAGAAAAGTCCGAAATTGCGCTTATGAAAGCAATCGGATTCAGAAACAGTGCGGTTTATGCACATCATACAGCAAGATTTTTTATAGTAGGAATTGTGACGTATTTGATAGCAAGCTTACTCTGCAAGCCTTTTACAAAGCTTATAGTAGACCCGATTTTTGCTATGCTGGGAGCTGTGGCAGGTATCAGCTATGAGATTCGTCCCATTGAGATTTTTGTGGTTTATCCGCTTGTGATTTTAGCAGCAACTCTTGCAGGAACTTTTTTGACTTCTCTTTATACAAAGTCAATCAAGGCTTCCGATACGGCAAGTATAGAATAAGGAGGAAAACATTATGAATACGGTTTTACAGACAAAGGGACTTTGCAAGACATATATCGTGAACAAGCACCAGAACAACGTGCTGAAAAACATCGACCTGACGATAAGCGAGGGTGAAATGGTTGCGGTCATGGGACCATCCGGCTCAGGTAAGAGTACGCTGCTGTACTGCGTGTCGGGAATGGACAGAGTGACCGCAGGCAAGGTGTTTTTCAACGGCAAAGAAACCGCAAAACTTAGCGACAATAAGCTTGCACAGCTCAGGCTTGATGAAATGGGCTTTATTTTTCAGCAGATGTACATGATGAAAAATTTATCGGTGCTTGATAATATCATTCTTCCTGCGGTAAAGTCGAAGAAAAATCACGAGAGCCGTAAACAGATCGAGGAGCGCGGACGTACTCTTATGCGCAAGCTTGGAATTGATGATGTGGGCGGCAATGACATCAATGAGGTGTCGGGCGGACAGCTCCAGAGGGCTTGTATTTGTCGAAGTATGATAAACAATCCAAAGATGATTTTTGCCGATGAGCCGACAGGCGCACTTAACCGTACAAGTTCCGATGAGGTCATGAACGAATTGCTGTCCCTTAATCGTGACGGCACAACAGTTATGTGCGTGACTCACGACCCAAAGGTTGCAGCAAAGTGCAGCAGAGTTCTGTACATCGTGGACGGCGGTATCGTCGGTGAAAAGAAAATGGGACATTTTGACGGCGGTGACAAGGAGC
>JAIDNR010000076.1 GCA_029063695.1 Ruminococcus sp. | reverse complement strand
TTTTTATCTGGCACACAATAAAGAAATCTATTAAAAAGAAGAAAGATTTATTTCAGGATATGAATTTTCTGTGTGGCTGAACAACAGGTATATTCCTGAAAATCCTGAGTTTTCGTGGATTAAGGAAATCAGCAGTAAATCAGTCAAGCAAAGCATCATGAACGCAGACAGAGCTTTCAGAAACTTTTTTAAACACAAAACTGGTTTTCCAAATTGGAAGAAAAAGTCATATTCCGATGTGAAAATGTATTTTGTGAAAACAGACAGAAGGGTAATTATTCCTTGTGAAAGGCACAGAATAAAAATACCGACTCTGGATTGGGTAAGGCTAAAAGAAAAAGGCTATATTCCGGCAAATCCGGAAACACATATCATAAAAAGCGGTTCTGTTTCCATGAAAGCCGGAAGTTATTATGTTTCTGTTCTAGTAGAAGAAGCAGAAACGGAAAAGCCTGTTCTTAATGATTTTGGAATCGGCATTGACTTAGGTACAAAGGATTTTGCGATATGTTCAAATGGAAAGACCTATAAAAACATCAATAAGACTGCCCGTATCAGGAAACTTGAAAAAAGCCTGAAACGACAGCAGAGAAAACTTTCGAGGAAATACGAAAGTCTGAAAAAATCAACAAATAACTTGAAAGGAGCAGCTATTCGACAGAATATCCGGAAACAAAAGCTGAAAGTACAAAAACTTCATCACAGGCTTGACTGTATCAGAACTGATTATATCAACAAAGTGATTTCTGAACTGGTGAAAACCAAACCAGCTTGGATAACGCTTGAAAATCTGAATATCAGCGGAATGATGAAAAACAGACATCTTTCAAAAGCAATTGCACAGCAGAAATTCTTTGAGTTCAGAACGAAGATAACTGCAAAATGCAAAGAATATGGCGTTGAACTTCGGTTTGTTGACAGATTTTATCCATCAAGCAAAACCTGTCATAATTGTGGCTGTATCAAGTCCGATTTGAAGTTATCAGACAGAATCTATACTTGTTCTGAATGTGGATATACAGTTGACAGAGACTTCAATGCAAGTCTGAATCTGAGAGATTGTCTGGCTTATCAGATTGCATAAAAAGCAATGATAAGTATGTACCGTAGGCTATACGGGAATTTACGCCTGTGGACTGTACATGAACTTGTGAGTAGATTGTGACTTGTTATAATCCAAAGCATACAGGTTGAAGCAGGAATTTTCTCAATATGGATATGTTTGTCCATATTTTGAGTAGCAGATTTGATATATGAGAGTTATAACAGGTATTGCAAGAGGACGAAAACTAGTCACTCCTGAGGGAATCGACGTCAGACCGACAACAGAGAAAGTCAAGGAAGGAGTTTTTTCCTCTATACAGTTCAATCTGGACGGTGCAGATGTTCTTGACCTTTTTGCAGGAAGCGGACAGATGGGAATAGAGGCATTAAGCAGGGGTGCGGCTCATGCTGTCTTTGTGGACAGTTCAGCCAAATCAGTGAGGTGTGTAAACGAAAATCTCAGAAATACCGGACTTTATAAACAGGCTGAGGTTATTTCACGTGACAGCTATGATTATATCCGCCTTACTGCACAGAAATTCGATATTATTATTCTCGACCCGCCGTACAGATTCGGTCATATTCATAAGCTTCTGCCTCTGGCTGAAAAAAAGCTGAATAAAGGCGGTTTTATAATATGTGAATATGAAAAAGAGTCCGAACAGCCGAATGCTCCCGAAAATATGGTACTTAAAAAGACATACAGATACGGAAAAATCAATGTTTCCGTCTTTATAAAACCTATGGAGGACGAAGAATGAGAAGAATTGCTGTCTGTCCGGGAAGCTTTGACCCCGTGACTTTAGGTCATCTTGATATTATCACAAGAGCGTCAAAGCTGTTCGATAAGGTTATTGTACTTATTTCACGCAATGCAGGAAAAGCCAAGCCAAGCTTCACCGCTACTGAACGTATGCTCATGATTGAAGCGGTAACAGGCAACCTTGATAATGTCGTTATTGATGTTCTGGACGGTCTCCTTGCGGATTATGTCAGAGATGTCGGTGCAATTGCAATAGTAAAGGGGCTGAGAGCCGTAAGCGACTTTGAATATGAATTTCAGATGGCTCTTGCAAATAAAAAGCTGTATGCAGGTGCGGAAACAGTCTTTCTTACAACTGCGGCGGAAAATATGTATCTCAGTTCAAGTGTTGTAAAGCAGATTGCTTATTTCGGCGGAGATATAAGTCACTTTGTTCCCGAAACTATTCTTGATGATATAAAACAGAGACTTGTTAAAAATAATTAAGGAGATATATAACTATGAACATTGATGAAATTTTAGAAGAAATGGACGAACTTCTCGACAAATCAACCTCCGTCCCGTTTGTATCACATAAAAAAATTGTTGACGGGGAGCGTATGCGTGAACTTATAAACGATGTGCGTCTTAATCTTCCTCACGAACTCAAAGAAGCAAAAAAAATTGAGTTCGACTGTCAGCGTATTCTTAATGAGGCAAAAATAAACGCCGAAGGAATTATCCGCCGTGCTGAGGACAAAGCCATACAGCTCTGCTCACAGGAGGCTATTATAGCTGAGGCAAAGAAAAAGGCTATTGATATTCTTCAGAAAGCACAGAATGCCGCAGCGGCTGTACAGAAACAAGCTGCTCTTTCAGTTGCACAGATGCTCAACGATGCCGAAAATGCACATCAGAAGTCAATTGCAACTATCAAACAGACTAAAGAAAAACTTCAGCATACATTAAAAAATTCGCCTGCTCTCGGTGCCAATGCAAAAAAAGCTCAGGACGATATGCTCAATGAGAAGTAAAAAAAACTGTCGTATCTCTTGATTGATACGGCAGTTTTTTATGCAGGGCATTTAAAAATATTTTTAAATAGTTGTTGACAAATAAATATTTATATGATATAATCTATTTAAATAATTTTTTAAACAGGTGATGCAAATGATTTTTGAATCAACTTTTAAGGCACTCTCAGACCCGATACGACGCAAAATTCTTACAATATTAAAAAACGGTAAGCTGTCAGCAGGTGAGATATGCTCATACTTTGAAATAACAGATGCGGCTGTTTCCTATCATCTTAATCTTCTTAAAAAAGCAGATTTGATTTCAGAAAGCCGTTATAAGAATTTTATTTATTATGAACTTAATACTTCCGTTCTGGACGATATTATTTTATGGATAAAAGAATTAAAGGAGAGTGATTCAGATGAAAAAATCAGACAGTCTGAAAATAATAATGTTTCTAACGGCACTGCTACATCTTGCAATAGTCCTGATAGTAATGCAGTTTCTTCCTGATAAGATATCAATGCACTATGATTTCAATATGAATATTGACCGATGGGGAAGCAAATATGAAATGCTTATTCTGCCTGCGGTAAATTTCATTGAGACATTATTTATGTATGGTACATCAGTATTTATCGCAAAACATGAAAACGGTGAAAGCAGCAGAAAAGTAATTCTTATTACAGGAATACTGATTAATCTGTTTTTCACTGCTATGACCGTATATACTCTTATAATGGACTTCAGTGCAATTGACGAAAACAGCAGTACAGGCATCGGATTTGGAAAATTCACCTCAATTCTTGCTGGTATAGTAATAGCCGCTATTGGCAATTTTATTCCAAAATGCAAAATAAATTCCGTTGTAGGACTACGTACAAAATGGAGTATGGCAAATGAAGATATATGGTTTAAATGCCAGCGTTTTGGCGGAGTGTTCATATTTTTCTGCGGAACAGCCATGGCAGTGTCATCTGCTTTGCTTGAAACAGATATTCAGATAATCACTGCTGTAGTGTGTATTGCAAATTTTATGACTGCAACTTTGATTTTTAGTACAAAAATAATTCACGATAAAGAAAAATAATTATATGCTCTTGACACTACCTCATGTTATATGATATAATAAAAACACTAACATCGGAGAGTGTGCAGATATCACTTTCCACAGAAAGGGAGCTGTCATATGAAGAAAAAAGAAAAAAATATTTTTATTGTGACGATTGCTTTTATGCTTGTCGTACTTGCACTTATGGTAACGTTTAATTTCTTATCGTTCTATAAAAATGCAGTAAACAACATGGAAACAGTCGGCAGCAGCTCGCTCAGTGCTGAAATCAGTGAAATCAAATCCTATATTTCACAGGCTGAAAACACCCTCAGCGTTACGGCAGACAATATTGATTATATGCTGAATCAGGATATAACACCCGATGAAATCGAACAGTACCTCAAATTTGAAACCACCAGATTTCAGGAAGAAATAGACGAAAACTTCACAGGAGTCTACGGTTATATAAACGGGCAGTACATTGACGGAAGCGACTGGATTCCACCTTCAGACTATGTTCCCACTGAAAGAGACTGGTATACTGCTGCCGCTCAGTCAAACGGAGAACCCGTAATCGTTACACCATATGTTGATGCGATGACAAATGAAGTAATAACCTCTGTCTGCTGTCTGCTTGATGACGGAAAAAGCGTTATATCGATTGATATTGTGCTGAACCGTGTTCAGGAGATTACCGAATCAATAAATCTTGACAATATGGGATATGCCTTTATCGTTGACGAAAGCGGACTGGTTATTGCTCATAATGACAGCAGTAAAGTGGGAAAGAATTGTTTCGGAAACTATGAAATGCTTGAACTTATTGAACGAGCTAAGACAAGCGAATATTTCAACAGAAAGCTTGACGGAGAAGATATTTATGTATTTACAGGTGAGGCAACCGTCGGCTGGCGTGTGGTAATGATTATTCCGAAATCCGCATTTCTTAAATCTTCACAAGATTTGCTTATAAAAAATATACTTATCGTTATCGTTGTTTACGCCGCTGTTATCTTCTTCAGTGTTTTTGCATTCCGTAAACTGAAAGAGTCAATTGAAGAACTTGACAAAAAACAGCAGCAGGTTGAAAATGCGAATAAAAATCTTGAACGTTCTCAGAACGTAATAAACAAGATTGCCTACACAAATATCATCACAGACCTGAAAAACCGTTATTCCCTTGAATCCGACATAAAAGAAAAACTTGAATCAGAATATGTCAACGTTGCATATTTTGATATAGACAATTTCCGTAATATAAATGAAACTTTCGGTTATGATTTCGGCGATAACCTCCTTTCGGATATTTCAAACAAACTTGTTGAAAAATTCAGTCAATATGCAGAGATTTATAATATTTTCGGAAATGAATTCTGCATTGTATTCAATGAAAATATTTCAGCCAAACAAGCGGAAGAAATTACAAATGAGGTATTTGAAACGATAAAGGACAAGTATCTGATTGGAAATATATACATTCAGATTAATGCTTCCGGAGTTATTTACCGCTGTTCACCAAAAGAATTTTTGTCTGGTGGTTCAATGCTACTGAAACTGGAAAGTATTGTAAGAAATATAAAGAAAAGCGGCGGAAACTACTGTCAGACTTCTTTTAACTGAAAAAAGTAAACACACATACAGAAATAATGCCCAAAAGTAGTTTTTCAACTGCTTTCGGGCTTATTTTAATTATTTGTTTATTCGCATAAATCTGAATTTGTAACTGTGTTAAAGGGAAATTTAAAGATGTTCATTGAAAAAACTTTACCCAATTACTGTTCAGTAGGCAGAGTCTCTTTTATACTTGCAAGACAAAATGTTAATTTCGAGTTTTTCTTGAGTACCACATATGCAACAGCATAATCACCACGGATGTCAATTGAATCGGTGAATAATTTGGTTTCATCAGTTTCTATATTATCTACCATATATCTGAGTAAAAGTTCACTTTCTGTATATAAGCTATCATCTATTGGAAAATACACAAACAAATTAATGTCAGTATCTGTCTCAATCATATATGTGTCGGTTAAATCATCAAACTTCGCATCGGCATCATTAAGCGGTGGTACTTTGGAAATACTTTTCAGTTCATATGGCTTATCAAGTCGATTTAGAGTCATATTGATTATTGGATTATAAGTTGATACATCGAAGCTAATATAATCAATCATATCGAAATGATTTAAATTGAAGTGAGTATGATATCCATTGGTATTTTGCATACATTCAATATATGGTGCGACTTCAACATCACTAAAATGATCTTCCGGACGAACATTAGGAAGTCGATTCATTGCTTCTTCTGAACGATATGAAACAAAAGAACCGATGATACTATCACTAAAAGGAAGTATCTCAAAATCGGGAAAATTTTTGTTTACATAGTATGCTGTATAGTAAGCATGGCACTCACTTAGAACTGAATCAAGGTTGGTGCCATCAAAATATGTACTGCATAGACAATCATGAAAGTCATGATAATAAGTATTAGAATGAATGTCATGTGATGCAAATAAATCTAAATCTTTTAGACCGCTTATTTGTTCATTAATTGTGTTACTTAGTGCCGCTTTAATATCTTCATGCTGATATGAATCATGTGCATTTGTTCCATCGTAATTGATGTACGTTAGAAATTCACGGTTATTATATGACATTTCAACGAGTAACCGTGGAAAATACATTCTACCGTATATTTGCTGTTGGTAATCTGATTCGTATTTTATTATTTTAGGTTCAAAATTGTACTTTTCTTCTATATATTTGCATGAATATTCGAGAGCAGTTTTTTCATTTTTCTGACGTTCCTTTCTGTCTTCATGACTTTCACATGATATAAAAGTAAACGC
>JAIDNR010000075.1 GCA_029063695.1 Ruminococcus sp. | reverse complement strand
GCAGACAAAAGTGCAAAAAGTTTCGTTTTCATCTTTTTTGAACCTTCTCGAAAAATATATTTATATTTTATCACATTTTTCGGAATCAGTCAATAGCAAAATGTGAAATTGAAATTATACAGATAATACGTTAATTTTTTGTACAGCCCTACAAAGTTTATATATTTATTAGAAAATATTGACAAACTTACATTATATATTATATAATATATGTAGCAGTAAAGGCTTAACAGCTGAAACTGAAATATAATTAAAATTAAAGGAGGAGTTTATCATGAAAAAGCTCAAAAAAGTAATTGCAGGTGCTTTAGCCGTTGCAGTCTCAGCTGTCTATTTACAGTTTCGGATTCAATAACAGCAGTTATTCTGCTTCTAATTTCCATTTTATCGCTGGTAAATTCAGATTCTTTTACAGCTTCGGGAGCATCTAATAAAATACGTTACCAAGTATATGATGCAACTACAGGTAAATATCTCAGATACTATTACTTAACGGTAGAATCTAATGATAACATAAGCAATCGCACTGTTATTGGAAATGATGAAAGAGTGCTTGACTGGACAAAAAGCGGTGTTGTAGAAATAGATTCTCCAGGTGGCACGGGGTTTGTTGTTGATGAACATACAATTGCAACTGCTGCTCATTGTGTTTATGGCAAAAAAATTAATACAATTTATTTATTTGACAACAATAATAAACCAAGCTTAACATTGAACAGCAGTACAATTGTTGAATATCATGTTCCATTAATTTATGCAAGTAGTGAAAGTGCAGATTATGACTATGCATTAATTACTGTCAAGGAAGATTTAAGCGATTATATGTGCTTCAATCTTGGTACAGTGACAGATATAAAAAATTTGAAAAGTGCTGTATCTATAACCGGATTTCCCGGAGAAATCGTAACAGGAGATGGTACAAAGCCTGTTAATTATTCTGTTAGTGAGCATAATATGTATACTGGAAATAGTCATATATATAATAGCAGTGACAAAAGATTATATTATGATGTTGATACAACATCAGGAAACAGTGGGGGACCTGTATATCTTACTGAAATTTATAATAACAAAGTATACTATACTGTAATTGCTATACACACAAAAAGTGGTGGAGACGGAAATTATAATTCAGGAACACGAATAACAGCAGAGCTTCTAAAATTTTTCAATGGTAATCCAAACTTACAATATTAATGGAGGTAATTTTATGAAAAAATTAACGAAAAAAGCTTTGTCAGGCATTGTTGCTGTATCTTGTATGCTTTCAGGTTCTGCGACCAACTCTTATGCGATTTTTACATTGGGAACTTTAAACGAAATTAATAATTATCTTCCAGGCTGTAAGGAGTTTGATGACAGCGGCATTTTCAGCAACATCATTTATCATAAATATGGATACAGAACTTTTTACAATGATGATATGATTGCAACTGCTTCATATTATCCCGCATATTTTTACTTTGAAGTTCCTAGTGATGTATCAATTAAAGTTGAAAGATTGCTTTTTGATTCATCTGATTCAACATGGAGCTGGAATGGTCAGCTTAATGATAAGACAAATATCAAAAGTTATTATGTACTCATGGGTGAACCAACGGCTGAAAAATCTAAGATTGCAAAAGACCTTTTCAATGTAATTAATGATAAATATGATGTTTCATGTTTTAAATTTTGTGGAAATCCAATCAGCTATAGTTTTTTCACTTTTGATAAAAATGAAAATATTATTGACGGAATACAGAAATTCATCAATGAATACGGACAGTTCAGTGCTGATGGAATCAGTGAAATGACAATGGACGAATATATGACCGCAGTAAAACAGATAGAAGATGAAACCGGTCATTATCTTCGTATATCATGTAATGACTCTGCTGAAAAACAAGAAGATACAATTGACATTCTTAACAGCATCGAAAGCGATGCAAACGAGGATGGCGAGGTCAGCATTGCAGATGCGGCGGCAATAGTAAAGCATATGGGAAATCCTGATTTGTATGCACTCACACCACAGGGCTATTTCAATGCTGATATTGACGGTGACGGTCTTACAGGAGCAGACGCTATTGAAATTCAGTACAAAATTATCAAGGCAGGTATGCCGCAGTAAATCAAATAAGAACCTGTTCCGGAAGCAGTAAAAAAAATCATACTTTCTTTTACGGTCAAAAACAAACTGCTTTTCGGGACAGATTCTAAAAAAAATTTAGGACAATAATAAAGTAAATGGTCTGTTAAACCGTATCAAAGCGGTAAAACAGACCATTATTTTTATAATTAATTTTCAGAATTAATGAACATATCATATATACGGCGTATAGCTTCGGAAAGGTCATTTTCACTTACACCGATAATTACATTGAGTTCACTTGAACCCTGGTCAATAAGCTTGATATTGATTCTTGCATGAGCCATGGAAGCAAATACTCTTGCAACAGTACCGCGGGTATTTTTCATACGTCTGCCGACAACAGCGAGAATCGCAATACCGTCCTCAATCTCTATATGGTCGGGATTTACTTCACGTCTGATTTCTGCAATGACTTTTTCACGTACAGGTGCAAGTTTTGCACTGTCAACAGTTATGCTCATTGTATCAATACCCGACGGCATATGCTCAAATGAAATACCATTGCTGTAGAGAACATTCAGAACTTTCATGCCGAACCCGATTTCATTATTCATCATGGCTTTTTCGATGTTAATAGTACTGAAACCCTTTTTGCCTGCGATACCTGTTATTGTATGACCGAGACTTTCTTTACTGAAATCATAGTCGTTTGATACAATCATAGTACCTGCATCTTCGGGTTTATTTGTATTGCGTATATTGATTGGTATACCTGCTGAACGGACAGGGAAAATAGCGTCCTCATGGAGAACAGATGCACCCATATATGCAAGTTCACGAAGTTCACGATAAGTTATTGTATCAATAACATCGGGATTATCAACAATACGAGGGTCGGCGACGAGAAATCCCGAAACATCTGTCCAGTTCTCATAAATTTCAGCATTCACGGCATTTGCAATAATAGAACCCGTAACGTCTGAACCGCCTCTTGAAAAAGTTTTTATAATACCCTCAGTGGTTCTGCCGTAAAAGCCGGGAATGACTGCATTTTCAAGTCCTTTAAGTCTTTTGCGGACTGCTTTTACTGTTTCATTGAGAAGAAGTACACCTTTTGTATCAAATATAATTACATCAGCGGCATCAACAAAATTAAATCCAAGATAATTTGCAAGAATTTTTCCGTTGAGATACTCGCCACGGCTTGCGGCATAGTCTTTTGCAGGACGTGCTTTGAGTTCTTTTATAATAATATCAAATTCATCATCAAGACTCATTTCTATACCCAAATCGGCAATAATTCCGTTGTATCTGTCCCTGATAAGCTGGAAATCGTCATCGAAATCAACACCGCTTCCCGCAAGTTCACAGCACTTATAGAGCATATCCGTGACTTTTATGTCGTCAGGAAAACGCTTGCCCGGTGCAGACGGAACAACGTACTTACGCTTTTCGTCCGATTTAATAATATCTGCAACTTTTCTGAACTGATTTGCGTCGGCAAGAGAACTTCCGCCGAATTTTACTGCTTTATTTCCCATTTAAGTGAATCCACCTTTATAATGTATTTTGTTATTTTTGTATCAATATCTATTATATTCCTGTTTCGGAAAAAAATCAATTGACAGAAATGCAGAAAATAAAAGTTCAGAATCTGTTTTTTTGGTGAATACGCTTGTACGTCGTTCACGGACAAAATATTCTCGTTGAATATAAAGAAACCTGTTTCATACAGAGACAGATTTTGTTTTTTTTGACAAAAAATGTCGAATATGATATAATAATAGAAAACTTACAGAAAGCAGGTAATATTATTATGATGGGAAAAACACATATATTTATGGGAACGGCTACTGCTCTTGCTCTTACATTTCCCGATTCTCCTGTCGGAATACTTTCAGCACTTGCAGGTGGTGCTGTCGGTGGAATGATGCCCGATACTGACCTTGATTCTATTAAAAATATCAAAGATATTAACACAAAAGCTATTGCAGGAACAATTGCAGGAATCTGCTTTATCATCGACTTCTTTTTCAGGTGTGGAATGATTGAATCAATCAGAAATTCAAATCATATGCTTGCTCTTGTAGGTCTTGTCGGATTTATTGTGCTTTATTTTATCGGTGCATTTGCTGACCACAGAAGTTTCACTCATTCCATTCTTGCAACTGTCCTTTACAGTACGGCTGTCGGACTTATGTGCAGAACGCTTGCTGTTCCGTTTGCAATAGGCTTCATGGCTCATATTTTGCTTGACTGTACAAATAAAAAGGGTGTGAAAGTTTTCTATCCGTCAAAGAAAAAAATACGTCTGAAATGGTTCTATGCATCAAAAAAAGCCAATATCGTTTTTTATTACATAGGAATCGCTCTGACAGTCGTCTTTCTGATAACCGCAGTAATCAGATGGCTTTTCTTTTAGTTAAACTGCACAAAAATGCAATAAAAATCCGCTTTATTTTCGTTGTGTATTTTTTCAAATGACCGACGAGTTAACAAGAGAAAATGAGAAAAATAAAGAGAATCAAAGAGAAATCAAGATACAGATTAAAAAAAAGTTAAAAAAACTGTTGACTTTTCCCGAAATTGTGGTATAATAAAATACATTGCTAATCTTAAATTAAAAAATGGAGGAATTTTCTATGTCAACTACAATGGCAAAACCGGCAGAAGTTAAGCGTACATGGTATATCCTCGATGCAGAGGGACAGTCTCTCGGACGTGTTGCTGCTAAGGCTGCACATATCCTCAGAGGCAAGCATAAGCCCGACTACACTCCCCATGTAGACTGCGGAGACCATGTTATTATCATCAACTGCGACAAGGCTGTTCTTACAGGCAAGAAGCTTGAACAGAAAAAATATTATTGGCACACAGGCTGGATTGGCGGTCTTAAATCAAAGTCCTATAAGGATATGATGGCTAATGAAGCTGATAAGGCTATGATGATTGCCGTTAACGGTATGCTCCCGAACAATACTCTCGGCAGAGCCCAGCTCAAGAGACTCAGAACTTATAAGGGTGCAGAGCATAAGAATGCTGCTCAGAAGCCCGTTGCTTATACACTTTAATTCAGGAGGTGCTTTAAATGTACGAATCAAAAGTTAAATATTACTACGGAACAGGCAGAAGAAAGCACTCCGTAGCAAGAGTAAGAATCTATCCCGGTTCAGGTAATGTTACTATCAATGGCAGAGGTATTGATGACTATTTCGGTCTCGAAACTCTTAAGTTAATTGCTCGTCAGCCACTTTCTCTTACTGATAATCTTGATAAGTTTGATGTTGTATGTACTGTTGCAGGCGGCGGTGTTACAGGTCAGGCAGGTGCTATCCGTCATGGTCTTACCCGTGCACTTCTCAAATATGATGAAGAACTTCGTCCCGTCCTCAAAAAGGCTGGTTTCATTACTCGTGACCCAAGAATGAAGGAGAGAAAGAAATACGGTCTCAAAGCTGCTCGTCGTGCTCCACAGTTCTCAAAAAGATAAGAAATCATCTCAAAAACGGCTATATTACGTTGTTTGTGAGATTTCAAATCTTATTTGGTCAACTTTTGGACAACTAATAAAAACTGGATATACCACTCTGTCAGAAATGGCAGAGTGGTTTTTGTTTTATTTGAGCTTTAATTCAATCTGTTCAGCTGTTTTCGCCTTTGTACTTCTTAGAACGTCAGCGTAAATGTCAGCAGTCACACCAATGTCACAATGACCAAGATGCTCGGAAACCACTTTCAGGTCTACTCCGCTATTGATAAGTATGGTAGCGTTGCAGTGTCTGAGCTGATGTAGGGTCATATCTTCAAATTCCGTGCCCCTAGTAAAGCGTTTCAATGATTGATAGACAGAGTTGCGGTCACGATAGTTTCCAAGGGCTGATACAAATACCATTTCCGGATGAGTAAAATCATTACCGAGGGCACTTTTCAGTTTTTCGATGTAGGATTTCTGTTCAAGCAAAATATTTTTCAGTTCTTGCCCCATACCAATAATACGAATACTGCTCTCAGTTTTAGGAGTAGTAAGTTCATGTTTTCCACCGATGTCAGTTAAAGTGTGATTGATAGAGATTGTGTTGTTGTCAAAGTCCACATCTTCCCACGCAAGTCCAACACACTCTCCCGAACGCATTCCTGTATAGAGCAAAACCTTGATAATACGCTTGAAATCTTCGTCCCACGGATTGCTGTCAAGAAAAGAGAGAAAGCGTTTCAGTTTATCTTCATCAAGAGCCTTGTTTTTATGGCTCTTTTTTCTTTTCGGGAGAATGACGTTATGACAGGGCGATTCACGGAGAAAACCCTGTTCCACACCTCTGCGGAAGATACTTTGAATGATAACATACACCTTACGTACAGTAGCAGGGTTAAGGTTATATGACTGCATTATCTGCGTGAGTCTGGGTGTTGTAATATCCTTGACTTTCACATTGCCGAGTACCGGCTCAATGTGGTTTTTGTACTGTCCTTTGTAGGTATAAACGGTGCTTGCTTTCAGCTCAATCGGAGCGTAATTCTTGAAATACCAGTCAGCAAGCTCCGAAAAACGCATATTTTCGTTAAGCTGAGAAAAACCCTTACAGTGACGCTCAAATTCATAAGCATACTCCTGAGCTAACTTCTCCGCTTTCTTTGCCGTTACGCCCTTAGGAGGCAGAGAGATAAAAACAGAAGAAGAATTACTTGAATTAAATCTGTTGTATCTGACGGCAGGAGGGTCATTCGGA
>JAIDNR010000074.1 GCA_029063695.1 Ruminococcus sp. | reverse complement strand
TAATTATAGAGACGTAAAAAAGTCTCGGAGATTCAACATAAAAAGGAGATTTTATTATGAAAAAATTTTCGTCAATGCTTACACTTCTTACAGCCGCAACACTTGTATGTCCCATGACAGCCTGTGCAGTCGGAAAAGCTTCAGGCAATGAACTTTCTGCCCTCTCCAAAGAGGCATACGAACTCGGTGCTGATACAGATTATATTGGCATTGCTAGCTTTAAGTACAACTATTCTCGTCCTGTTCCGTATCATGTTTACGAGGACTTCATTACACGTTTTGATATGCCGAAGTACTATTCTTATGAGGAGTTCGTGGATTCTGTTATTGATAGAAATGGTTACAATACAGGAATGTCAATTCTTAATATTCTTGCACATAACGGAATTATAAAGCCGTCTGACATTGATAAGAATGCTGAAAACATGGCTGATATTTCATATTCCGAAAATGTAGGCAGAATAATCACAGGCTATGAATCAATAACCGCTATGCCCGATTTTGCCAATTATAAACAGTATCTTAAGGATAACTTCACTTTCGATGAACAGGTTGACAGACTTGTCACTATGGCTGAAAAGAATGAAAGCGAGAAAAGATATTTTCTTATCTCATACAATTATACCTGTAAAGGTGCGGACGGAACTATTATGAAATCATATAATAACGTAACTGGAATCGGAATTGATGAGGGTAACTGGAATTTCAATGGCATTGACTATGATAAATGCATACTCACTCTTGACCCGAATTCCAAAACTTCTGACGGACTTGCCAACGGATTTGATGAATCATATTGTATCTACATCAATTCTAAAACAAAGGAATGCTATATTCCTGCGTATAAGGCAGGCGGAAAGACAAAGAATGAAATTGTGTTCGCATCTATTGATGATGATACATTCTTTAATTACAAAGGTCTTATAAATCCTTCTGAGGAGATAAATACAGATGTTTCAAACTTCTGGACACTGACAAATCTGCCGGATAAAATCAATGAAGAGATTTATTTTGTAAACGATGGTAAAGAAACACTTTTTTCCAATACGGAAGAAGATTTGGAATATGCTTTCAGCAGATATAGCGTCTTAAAAGCGGAATCATTTCACCATATCATAAACGGCGGTGAGCATGGCGGTCGGACTTACAGAAGTGCCGATAGATTAATTGACATCTATTTAGGCTGTTACTATCCGTTTGTTGATATGAATATAAGCAATGAAAATATTTATATCAAAAATATTTCATACGATGCTCCTGAGGGATTTGGTCATGAACCACAGGGATTTACAGTCGACTTAAGTATGAATAAAGATTCATATAATTTTGTTCCTTATTATAACTGGACCTTTGACGGCGAAACAGACAGCGATTTAAATATTGAGATTGTGGACGGCGGTATACTTCTCAGCAGTGATGAAAAAATTCACACAAGTGTTTATGCTTCCTACCATGTATATAATGATGTTGTTAACGAGTCTACAGGAGAAACAGTAACAGAAATAAGTGATGAGCATCTTCCTGTGGTATTCATCAATTCCGCAAGAGACGTTTTTGTAAAAGTTGATGAAAATAAAAAGATAAAATTATTCGTTGACGATGACAATGATGACGTATTTGATGATGAAGTAAAGACAGGCGATGTTAATATGGATGGCGTAATTGATGCGGCTGACGCTTCTGAAGTACTTGCTCATTATTCATATGTTTCAATAGATATGCACCCTTACTACGAATTCAGTATGGATACTGTAAGTAATAACCTTGGTGACATAAACAACGACGGATTTGTTGATGCAATCGATGCTTCTGAAATTCTCAGTATATACAGCAAATCATCAACAGGCAAATAATTTAATAAGCTATTTTCTCTTAAAATCTCCGGAGATATTTCCGGAGATTTTTTGCATTAATAAGGTATACTTGAAAATAAAAAAAAGATGTGCTATAATAATCATTAAATCAAATGAAATATGAGGTGCTGAAATGATTGACAATGAAACCTGCGAAATGATAATCAACAAATTTTATGATGATATTTATAATTTTTGTCTGAGCAGGCTGAAAAATACTTATGCCGCTGAGGAATGTACTCAGGAAGTTTTTCTGCTACTTTTCCGAAAACGCAGCAAACTCAATTTTTCCGAAAAATTCCGTTCATGGCTTTATAATACAGCAGACAGGATATGTAAGAATTATATCAAGAAAAACAAGAATATTACTGTTGACATTGATGACTATGCAGAAGTTATTCCGGATAATACTGCTAATGAAACTTTGATTTCTCAGGAATTATATGAGATACTTGGTAATGAAGAGGCTGAGTTGCTCCTTGAATATCTTGAAGCTGATTTCGGTAAACGAAAACAGATTGCCCAAAGACTCGGAATCACAATAAAAGCTCTTTATGGGCGTATGGACAGACTGAGACAGAAAGTCATTGATTATATTAGTGATAATCAACAATAAAGCCAATGCATAATTGGTTATTCATACAAAGTTTGAAATGACAACAGGGATTTTTAACCATGGAAATCCATTAATATATAGAACGGAGATTATCTGATGAATAAAAAAGCATTGAAAAGGCAGATGATGAGTATGAAAGCAGAAATACTGACTGACCTTCAAAATGAACTTGATGAAGAGATGAATAAATCACCGAAAAAACGTGACTGCAAAAGAATTGCCGAACTTTCTGAGGCTTATTTTGAAATAAGCTGCGGAAATAATAATGATGTAATTCAACGCAGGGAAATATCCAAAAAAGCTCTTATAAATAAAATTTCAAAAGAAAACAGAAAATACAATATAAAGCTTTATAAATATATTTCCACCGCCGCTGTCTGTGCAGTAATTATTCTCGGACTTAATACTGCATCACTGAAAGTTTTTGGACAGAATATGTTTTCAGCAATGTATCAGCTTTCACAAGGCGGAATTACTATTGATATGAAACAACAGGGTGAAATTGAAACGGAAAACGATGACCCTTATGAAATGAAATCAAAATGTGCGGAATACGGTTTTTTCCCCGAAACTCCTTCATATATTCCGTCCGGATTTATTCTTGATGATACTTATGAAAAAAGTGATTCTGTTTCAAAAAATGTCAAGTTCTTTTACAAAAAGGGAAAAAGCACACTGAATTTTGATTATCATTATTACAGCAACAGTGAGGAAATACCGCCGACAGGTATTCCTACTGATACATATAATATAACTGAGGAAAAGATTAACGGACATATTGTATATATACTCAGAGAAGAAAACCAATACACCGCAACTTATCTTATCAATAATAC
>JAIDNR010000073.1 GCA_029063695.1 Ruminococcus sp. | reverse complement strand
GCTGAGGAGATACCCAGAACCCCAAATCGACAGCAGTTGAGCCGTCGCCGAATTTATACAGCATGAAAAGAAATCCGAGACCGAAAAGTGTCTGCAAAATGATTTTCTGGATTGCGGAAAGTCCGTCATTATTTTTTCTTGCAACTTTTGTATAGTCATCAATAAATCCGATAAGACCGAAAAGGAGCGAGAAAATCAACACACTGAGAAGTCTGTAGAAAGCATTATGGGTTTCAGCGTCGGTTACATCAAGTCCTGCCCGTATACGATAAGTCCAGTAACCCGCCATAGTCATGATTACAGATGCAATAATGAACATGAAACCTCCCATTGTGGGAGTACCCTGTTTTTTGGCGTGCCATTCAGGACCGTCCTTGACCTTTATCGGCTGACCAAATTTTATTTTATGCAGAAACGGCACAAGCCATTTTCCCGATACAGCAGCAATCCCAAAAGAAAGCAGTGCCGTAAGCAAGTTAATTATCCAGAATGACATTTAATCAAACAACTCCTTTTTATCTCCTGTTACAGTAATTTCAAGCCCTCTGCAACAATTTCTCTTTCATCAAAATGAATATGTTTCATTCCGGCAAGAATCTGATAATCTTCATGACCTTTTCCTGCCAATACTATTATATCACCTTTTTCAGCAATTTGCAAGCCATGAAATATAGCTTCTTTTCTGTCAACGACAACATCATACGGAATATCCGTTTTTTCGAGTCCGACGAGTATATCTTTTATAATTTCTTCGGGAACCTCATTCCGTGGGTTATCTGAGGTGACAATAAGTCTGTCGGCATACTTTGCCGCCGCCTGTGCCATTTTCGGACGCTTTGCTGCATCTCTGTTTCCTCCACAGCCGAAAAGACAAATCAGCCTGTTATCAGTGTATTCCTTAACACTTCTGAGAACATTTTCAATAGCATCGGGAGTATGTGCATAGTCGCATATAACGGTGAAATCCCTGCCTGTCGGAATAACCTCACATCTGCCCTTTACTCCGTTGTAATCTGCAATTGCCTGAACAGAATCAATTCCGAGTTCTCTGCACACTACAAATGCCGCTGTTATGTTTGATACATTGAACATTCCGGGAATAGGAGATTTTATTGAAGTCTCTTTATTTAATACAAAACTGCTTCCCGTTGATTTTATTGTGATATTATCCGCAAAATAATCGGCATTTTCTTTTACACTGAACGAAAGTTTATTACAGTTCACTTCATTGAAAAGTCGTCTGCCATAATCATCGTCAATATTTATTATGGCAGTATCACACATATCAAATAGAAGTTTCTTTGCCTGATAGTAGTCCTCCATATCCTTATGATAATCAAGGTGGTCTTGTGTGAGATTGGTAAACACAGCCAACTTAAAGTGAGTTGAGCCGATTCTTTTTTGAACAAGAGCAAAGGAACTCACTTCCATAACAACATACTTACAGCCTGCCTCAGCCATTTTTGCGAGTACTTCCATATACTCGAATGCAAGCGGAGTTGTATTCTCAGTATGCAGAATTTCATCGCCGATTTCATTCTGTATAGTACCGATAAGACCCGTCTTATGCCCCGTAGTCATAAGAATATGCTTGATTATGCTTGTTGTGGTAGTTTTGCCGTTAGTACCCGTAACGCCTATGAAAGTCATTTTCTTTTCTGGGTGAGCGAACCATGCCGCACATACTTCACCGTAAAGTCTGCGTGAATCAGTTGCAACAATCTGCTTATCACCAAGACCCAAATCATGCTCACATACTACAGCCGCCGCACCTTTTTCAAGCATTTCAGCCGCCGCACTGTGACCGTCGAAATTACCTCCCTTAATACAGAAAAACAGACTTCCCTGTTTTACTTTTCTTGTATCATCGGTAATTGAAGAAATTTCAGTATCACCGATAGAAGTGATGGCATTATTTTCAAGTAAATCTTTCAGTTTCATAAATTATTCTCCTATAGAATCAGTCTCCGCTGTCATGTACCTTAAATTCAAGTTCAATCGTTGTACCAATGGGAACGGATTCGCCTGCATCAGGCGACTGTTTTTCAACAACTGCACCTTCACTATGAATTGATGCACCTGTTGCAATATAATTAAGTCTTTTATAAATTATTGAATCATTGGCAACTTCGGGCGTTACGCCAATAAGATTTGGAACGATTTCATATTCAAGCTCAGAATTTACGTCTGTATAAAGATAAACCGTACCGCCCTTTGCAATTGACGAACCTGTTACAGGCGACTGTTTTACAACTGATGTACCTGAACCTATAACCTTCCAACCTGCTCCGAGTCCTTCAAGAGTGGCTTTAGCATCTTCAAGTGAACCCTCCAGAAGCGGTACTTTTATATCAAGTTCGGCAAGTTCTTCGTCTGTATATTCGGGACTTATTCCCAGATACGGCAGAACATCTGCAAGAATTTTTCTTGCCGCAGGCACAGCAATCTGACTTCCGTAATAATTATTGCCATTATTTCTGAAATCAGGCATATCTGCAAGAACAAGAAGTATTATTTCAGGGTCATCGGCAGGTGTGAAACAACAGTACGATGCACCGTATTCCTGTCGTGAAGCATCTTCCTGCTCACCCTGTACAAGAGTTTTACCCTTTTCGGTTTCGGAAAGTCTCTGCGAAGTACCTGATTTTCCGCCGATTGAATAGCCCTTGATTGTGACATTGCTGTCCGTTGCAACATTATGGAGTGCCTCACGCATTATAGCGGAAGTCTCCTCTGAAACAACCTGACGGCGGACTGTGCGTTCATTCTTGAGTATGATATTTCCGTCCTCATCAAGAATTTTTTCAACAACATACGGCTTAAGCAGATAACCGCCGTTTATTGCCGCACAATAAGATGTAATCATTTCAAGCGGAGTTATTGTGTGGTTCTGTCCGATTGATGACATAGCCAAATCAACATTTGATAAAGTATCAATGGTTTTCTGTACTCCTGAGGATTCGGCAGGCAGGTCAATTCCCGTAGGTTCACGGAGACCGAATGCATCATAATAATACAAAAATTTTTCCTCTTTGAGCTTCAGACCTATTTCCATGAAAGCAGGGTTACAGGAATGAGTCAATGCCTCCTGATAAGTCTGTGCAAGATGACCTGAAGTAACATGGCAATTTACAGGTCTTTCCATTCCGTCAAGTTTCATTGAACCCGAACAGAAAAAAGTGTCCTTGAATCTGTCAATAATATTCTCCTCAAATGCAGCGGCACTTGTTATAACTTTGAATACAGAACCCGGCTCATAAACCTCAGTAACACACTTGTTACGCCACTGTGTTTCTCTTGCTGCACCCTGAATTTTACTGTATTCGGCATCATCACTTATAGTCTTTAACTGTTCCTCAATTGCAGAATCGACAACTTCATAAGGATTATTCAAATCATAACTAGGATATTGTGCCATACCGTAGATTGCACCTGTTTTGGCATTCATGAGAACAGCACAGCTTCTGTTTTTGGTCATAAATTCATTTGACATTTCTTCAAGATATTTTTCAAGACAATACTGAATATCCATATCAAGTGTAAGATATATGTCATTTCCATTCTGTGCGGGATAAGTCTTTGAATATCTGTAAGGAAGTTCATTTCCTTTTGAATCCTTGGCAGAAATCGTTCTTCCGTCAGTTCCCGAAAGGTAATCATCATAATATGCCTCAATGCCGTACATACCATAGCCGTCAGCAGAAGTAAAACCAATAACAGCTGCGGCAAGTTCATTATGAGGATAATAACGCTTTGTATCTTCCTCAACATTGAGACTTGTAAGATTATACTGATTGAAAAATGCAAGAACCTCATCGGCAACAGGTTTTTCAACCTGCTCCTTCAAAACTCTGTACTGGTTGTTTGCCTCCATAGCCTTCGTAACCTTTTCGGCAGTAATTCCCAGTTTACCCGAAAGAACAGAAATTGCTTCCTCACGGAATGCCTGAGCAGAGGACGGAAGGGTTTCTTCAATGATAACCTGCACTTCCTCGCCGTTCTCATTTGTGGTAGTCTGAACAGCAGGCTTGTATGTACCATTTTTTATCTGTTCACTGCGTTCATCAATTCTTTTCTGCAAATTTTCCATATCCTTTTTGAACTGTTTAGGGTCAAGGACAACTTTATAAACAGAGGCACTTTTTGCAAGGGCAGTTCCCTGAGAATCATATATTGAGCCACGATGTGCGGAAATGGGAATCGAACCGAAATGCTGGTCGTTTGCCATAGCCTGATATTTTTCATTATTTATTACAGAAATTATAAAAAAGTTTCTTGCCACAATGAAAAACAGAATAAGAAAGACAATAGTCATAATAGTCCTTGCTCTTATTTTCATTGATTTTGACGGCAGATTTCTGTTATTAGCCATAAAATCTCCTTTCTGTTGAAAGTTTCTGACGGATAAAATAGAATAAGGCAGGGTAATCCACTGCCCCGCCTGCGACATCTTCTCTTTATGTGATGCCTTTCTGCCTATAAGATACACTACGCTGAAACATAACGCTTATAAGCGAGGAGCCGCCCTCCGCTTCAGATTATCCTGACCGGAGCCAGAAGAAGGCGACTCCTTAATATTTCCGTTCACTCGTTGTATCTCCGTGTTCTACATATCACTACGGCGTATCTCTATCTTCTGCCGTCAGCATTTCAATTATCAGGGGCAGCCTGTATTATATTTATATTTGTACTACCCTCTGAAATATTCCACACAAGCATCAAAAAGCCTTTTAAGCTTTGTAAGCAGACTTTCGTCCTGTTCAGGAATATTTACTACGTCATCGGTTTGTATCTCGATGTACTGAATCTGTGATGAATCGATTTTCTGCATTCCCAGTACATTCTCGGCATAATCCTCAACGTTTTTAGCAGACATTTTACTGTCAAGCTCCGATTGAAGCCTAACGTTTTCAGCTTCGGCAAGATTAAGCTCGCTGTTAAGCGATGATACCTTGTTATACATGGTATTCCGTCTGTCAAAGCTGTAAATTACCGTGCCAAGCATTACTACGGCGAGAGCAGATACAAGGACAATAGAGAATACAGAACCGCTTTTTGTTTCTGTACTGCTCATATTGATAGCAGGCTTTTTTCTGGAATTTTTCTGCTTTTTCTTTTCTTTTAAAGCTTCGGCAGCTTCTTCCGCATAATTTTCATCAAGTTTCTTGACAGAATTATTTTCAGCCATTGCAATCTGCACTCCTTTCTATAATTCTGAGTTTGGCACTTCTGCTTCTGTTGTTTTTTTCAAGCTCATTCTGAGCTGCCTCCAAAGGCTTTCTGTTCACAAGAACTCCCTGCGGCTTGTGTCCGCATACACAAACGGGAAAATCGGGCGGACATATACAGCCTCTGCACCACTCTGCAAATCTCTTTTTTACAAGTCTGTCCTCAAGAGAATGAAAAGTGATAACGGCAAGTCTGCCCTGAGGTTTCAGGCAGGCAAATGCCTTATCAAGCCCCTCCGAGAGATGCTCAAATTCTCCGTTAACGGCAATGCGTATAGCCTGAAAAGTTTTTTTACAAGGGTTTTTATCTCTGCGGGCTTTCTGCGGAACGCTTTCCCTTATAATATCCGCAAGCTGTAAAGTTGTTTCAATCGGAGCATTTTCTCTTGCTTTAACAATATTTGAAGCGATACGGCGTGAGAATTTCTCCTCTCCGTATTCAAAAATTATATTTGCAAGCTGCTGTTCCGAAAAACTATTGACAATATCAGCCGCACTCATACCTGTTTTGCTCATTCTCATATCAAGAGGAGCGTCAACGGCATGATAGGAAAAACCTCTGCTTTCTTCGTCAAGCTGATATGACGAAACGCCCAAATCCATGAGAATCCCGTCAACCTCACTGATTCCAAGTTCAGACAAGACAGAATCAAGCTCCGAATAATTTCGGTGAATGATAACAGCATTGCCGAACTCAGCCAGTCTTTCCGAAGCAGCTTTAACGGCATCGGGGTCACGGTCAAGGGCAATGAGCCTGCCTTTTTCGCTTAATTTTGCAGCAATTGCAGAGGAATGTCCGCCGCCTCCGGCAGTACAGTCAACATATACGCCGTCGGGGTTTATATTAAGTCCCTGAATACATTCAGCAAGAAGAACAGGTGTATGTCTGAATTCCATAAAACAACTCCTTAATCCAATAGAGACAAACAAGCCGCAGTTTATGCAGCTCATATTGCATATTTGGTGAATCCGCCGAATGCACTTTCATTTTCATAAAATATGCATATCAGAGAAACAGACTTCTGTATTTTTTAATACTTTGTCATGCTCTAAGTTTAAGCGGTTCTGTGTTTCGTCTTTCAGTTCTGTTCATGCTGTATATACGGCATACCAGCATTATGGATTTTACACAGATTCACAGAAACAGACTTATTATTCAATCCGCTGTTCACTGGAATATGCTTGTCCTCATGCTGAAAAACTCAAATCAGATTTCCGAACGAATCCGATAATCTTCAATGAGCCGCAGTATTTGCAAGACTTCTCACAGAGCAAAGGTCAGTTGAAATTTCCATGCCAAACATTAATGTCATGATTAACACAATATGTCATTTTTCTCTTATCTCAGGCAAACGGAAAGCATCATCAAAGCCTTTTAACCCTATAATTTATTATAACTCATTCGTCAAAATTTTACAATACGTAATTTGCATAATATTAAACTGAAAAACAAAATATTTTTGTGAATATTACTCAAAAAATCAAT
>JAIDNR010000072.1 GCA_029063695.1 Ruminococcus sp. | reverse complement strand
TTATGATATTATTATAAACTAAGAAAGTTGATAATGAACCAATCATTTTAATAATATTATAACTTTGCTGTCACAATCGTCCACTTTTTTGTGGACGATTGTTCTTTTTTGCGGTATATACTTGATTTTTCTGCCGTTATCTGTTATAATAATTAAGTACAAAATTATCCCTTTGGAGGAAAAAATATGGACTTAAATCAGCTCAGAAACAATATTGACGATATAGATAAGCAGATTCTCGAACTTTTCATGAAGCGTATGGAACTATGCAAAAGTGTTGCGGATTACAAGATAGCAAACAATCTCCCCGTATTTCAGAGCGGACGTGAACAGCAGGTAATCGACAGAATAAAATCGCTCACAAACGACAAAGAACTTGAATCGGGTACAGCCGCACTGTTTACTACAATCATGGATATAAGCAAAATTCTTCAGAACAGAAAAATGCTGTCTGACGGAAACAGCAGCTCATATATTGCACCCGATTTTGAAAATGCACAGAAAATAGGCTGTCAGGGTACTTCGGGAGCAAACTCTGAAACTGCTGCACGTCTTATTTTCGGTGAAAAACAGATAACTTTCTACAAAACATTCGAGGACGTTTTCGCCGCTGTACAATCCGGTGAACTTGATTATGGCATTCTGCCTGTATATAATTCAACTGCCGGAACTGTAAGCAGTACATACGATTTGATGGCTAAATACAGCGTTTATGCTGTAAAAGAAGTATGTGTCGAAATCAATCACTGCCTTGCTGCAAGAAACAATATAAGTATTGATGATATAGAAACAGTTTATTCTCACCCGCAGGCAATCGCACAGTGCTGTGATTTTCTGACGGCTCACGGTCTGAAAACGTGTGAATACGGAAATACTGCAACAGCGGCCGAAATGGTATCTCAGAGTAATGATAATATAGCCGCTATATGTTCTGTTGAATGTGCTGAACAGATGGGACTTGATATTATTTCAAAAAATATTTCTGACTGTTCTGTAAACCGCACAAAATTTATCTGCATTTCACGTGATATACAGATTGATCCTGAAGCAGATTCAATTTCTGTTATGTTTAAAATTCCCGATACTGAGGGAAGCCTGTACAGACTTTTAACTAAATTCTATGTAAACGGCATGAACTTACAGAAAATCGAAAGCAGACCGCTGAAAGACGGCAGTTTCAATGTGATGTTCTATCTTGATTTCGACGGCAGAATCAATGACCCTGCTGTCAAGGCTCTTATGAATGACTTAGACGAAAACGTCGAATATTTCAGATTTCTCGGTACTTTCAGAAATATATGACTGATACCTTGTAAGAAATGAGGTTTTATTTATGATTAACTTCTATGATTTGCTTGAAAACTCGGAATTTGTTTTTCTTGACGGCGGAATGGGTACAATGCTGCAATCAATGGGAATCGAAAGTCATATTCCCGAACTTCTCAATATAACTAATCCACAGGATATTATCAATATCCATAAACAGTATATCGAGGCAGGAGCAGATATAATCTATGCCAATACTTTTGGTGCAAATAAACTTAAACTTACCGACAGTGGATATACTGTTGCCGACGTTGTATCGGCAGGTGTGGAAAATGCCAGAAAATCGGGAAATGCTCTCGTCGCACTTGATATGGGTTCTCTCGGACAACTTCTAGAACCGTCAGGAACAATGAAATTTGAGCAGGCTTACGAACTCTACAAAGAAATCGTAATTGCAGGTTCTGATGCTGATTTAATCGTAATCGAAACAATGACGGATTTATATGAAGTAAAAGCGGCACTTCTTGCGGCAAAAGAAAATTCCGATAAGCCCGTACTTGTAACAATGACTTTTGAAGAAAATATGCGTACTTTTACAGGTGTATCACCTGAATGTATGATTGCTGTACTTGAGGGACTTGGTGCAGATGCAATAGGTGTGAACTGCTCTCTCGGTCCTGATGAACTGTATCCGATTATCAGGAAAATATGTTCGCTTACAATCCTGCCTGTAATCGCAAAGCCGAATGCAGGACTTCCCGACCCTGTTACGAACAAATTCAATGTAACTCCTAAACAATTCGCCGAAAGTGCGGTAAAACTTGCGCAAGTCGGAGTAAAAATTTTCGGCGGCTGCTGCGGAACTACTCCTGCACATATATCAGCCGTTATAAATGCACTTGCCGATTGCAGATACACTCCGCAGGACATCATACGAAAAAGCATTGTATGTTCAGCAGTGAACTGTATTGAAATAAATCAGCCTCGTGTCATCGGTGAAAGAATCAATCCCACAGGAAAGAAACGCTTTAAACAGGCTCTTATTGAACATGATATTGACTATATTCTGTCTCAGGCTGTTGAACAGGTTCACGCAGGAGCTGAAATACTTGATGTCAATGTCGGACTTCCTGATATTGACGAAAAAGAAATGATGATTGAATCAGTCAAGGCAATTCAGGGTGTATGCGATGCACCCTTACAGCTTGATTCAACAATTCCTGCCGTACTGGAAGCAGGATTAAGAGTATACAACGGCAAGGCTATTGTAAATTCAGTTAACGGCGAGAACGAGTCACTTGACACAATACTTCCGCTTGTAAAGAAATACGGTGCGTCTGTTGTCGGTCTTACTCTTGATAAGAACGGCATTCCGAAAACTGCCGAAGGACGCTTTGCAATCGCCGAAAAAATAATGCACAGAGCTATGGAATATGGCATTCCCAAAGAAGATGTATTCATAGACTGCCTTACTCTTACGGCATCAGCGGAGCAAGACGGCGTACCCGAAACACTGAATGCGCTTCACAGAGTAAAGACAGAACTCGGTCTTAAAACCGTTCTCGGAGTATCAAATATATCTTTCGGACTTCCAAACCGCGAGACAATTACACGTACATTTCTTACAATGGCACTTCAAATGGGACTTGATTTGCCTATTATAAATCCGAATGTTGATTCAATTATCGGTGCTGTCCGTGCATACAAACTTCTTGCAGGAATTGACAGGGATTCCAAAGATTTTATTGCAGTATATGCAAATCAGTCTGCAACAAAACCCGTAAGTACGGAAAAATCCGCTCCCGATTTGATATATGCAGTGGAAAACGGACTGAAATCAGATGCTGTGAATGCTGTAAAAGAACTTATTAAATCTGCTGAACCTATGGATATTATCAACAATTATCTCATTCCCGCACTTGATTCGGCAGGTGAAAAATTTGAAAAGGGTACAATATTTCTCCCTCAGCTTATTTTAACGGCAGGTTCTGCACAGGCTTGTTTTGATATTATCAAAGAAAAGCTTGCCGATTCGGGAGAAAAAGCAGTATCAAAAGGGAAAATAGTTCTTGCTACGGTAAAAGGCGATATTCATGACATCGGAAAAAATATTGTTAAAGTCCTGCTTGAAAGTTACGGTTTCACTGTAATTGATTTGGGCAAGGACGTTCCGCCCGAAACTGTTGTGAATACGGCAATTGAACATAAAGTCAGGCTCGTCGGACTTTCGGCACTTATGACAACAACTTTAGGTGCAATGGCTGAAACCGTCTCACTTCTCAATGAAAAATATCCGGAATGTAAAACAGTTATCGGCGGTGCGGTTCTGACTGCTTCATATGCTGAACAGATTCATGCTGATTTCTATGCAAAAGATGCCAAACAGACTGTCGATATAGCAGGAGAAATATACTCCTGATAAGAAAACGGGGTGATTTCATGGGTGATTTATTTTTTATTTCAGTTTTTGTATTTGTAATATGGCTTGCCTCATTAATTTTTAAATCCCCCAAAGAACCACCCAAACCCAAAGATGACCCTGATAAGAAAACTCAGGAAAAATTTGCTGTGCAGGTACTTAAAAAAAATTCCACACCCGAAGAAATCGCTGAAAAAGAGGGTTATGACATTGAACATATAAAACAGTGGGTGCAGGATTATATTGACTACGCTGTGAAATATTCATTTGATGCAAAAAAAATAAATGCCCATATAGACAGACTTACGGACGATATAGCATTTCTGAAAGGAATCTGCCGAAAATATATCGGTGATGATTGGGAAGAAAAAACCGACTATCAGAACCGTACCCGCAAAAAATATAAATAGGTTTTAACAAATTAAATCATATTTAATAATTTGATTTGATTTTATAAATTTATCAGTCGTTTTGACCAAATATTATTATAATATTTCTACACTGCAAATTCAACAAAAAACATTGACGTTTTTTAAACAATATGTTACAATTAAATTGAACGGAAAAATTTGCACTGAATTTTTCTGCAAAAAATATACCATTTTGGGAGGGTATTATTATGGTTAAATCAAAAATTACTCGAATTATAAGCATGATTTCCGCCGCTGCCTGTATGACAGCCTGTATCAACTTCTCGTCTGTAGTTGATATTTCAGACGCTGAAGCTGTTGAAGTTAAAACAGCTTTTGAAATTACAGAAGATATGGGTCTTGGCTGGAATCTTGGCAACTCTTTTGATGCTTACGACAACAGAGTTGATAAAATGGGACTCGAATCCGAAACCTGCTGGGGCAACCCGAAAACCACCAACGAAATGCTTGACACTGTAAAAGCAAAGGGATTCAATACAATCCGTGTACCTGTAACGTGGTATCAGCACGTTGACGAAAACTACACAATCGATGCTGAATGGCTTGCTCGTGTAAAGGAAGTCGTTGACCACTGCTACAATAATGATATGTATGTTATCCTTAATCTTCACCATGAAGAGCCTTATCAGAACCGCTCAACTCTCGGTGCTGACTATGAGGAGATTTCAGGATTTGTTACAGCTATCTGGAAACAGCTTGCCGAAACTTTCAAGGACTACGACCAGCATCTTATTTTCGAGACAATGAACGAACCTCGTGCTACAGGAACAGACCACGAATGGTGGGGTCCTCATGATGATGAAGTTGATACTATTAATAAAATCAACGAAGATGCTCTCAACGTTATCCGTAAAGCAGGCGGAAACAACGATACACGTCTTGTCATGATGCCAAGCTATTGTGCATCAAGCGACGTATCTATGATGTCAAAAACTATTATTTCTGATGATGACTTTGTTGCTGCTTCTGTTCACGCTTATTCACCATACAGCTTTGCTATGGACGCTGATGCAGACCATTCTGTATTCACAGAAGCCAATAAAAATGAACTCATCAACATAATGGATGGTATCAGAAAGACTTTCAGCGATAAGGATATTCCTGTTGTTCTTGGTGAATTCAGTGCTTCTGACTATAATAATACTGAGGCAAGATGCGAATGGGCTGAGGTTTATCTTTCAACAACAAAAACTTATGGTTTCCCATGCGTTATCTGGGATAACAACAGTATCGGCGGAACTAACAAAGCTGAAAATCATGGCTATCTCAACAGAAGTAACTGCACATGGTATGAAAATTCAGAACCTGTTATTGATACAATGCTTAAAGTACTTGATGATAGTACAATAGTATGGGGCAGTGCAAGAAAATCCCCTGTTATTGAACATGATGACATCTCAACAGGCACACAGCTCATTGACAAAACATACAGTCTTGATGCAGCTGTAAAGGACGGTAACTGCACGCCAGGTCTTAATGCTGACTGGAAACTTCTTGAAAACGGAGACGTTGCTGTTAAGTTCACAGGCGAAGCTCCTGTTATTGCTGTATGTGATGGTGCATGGGATAACTGGACTGAAATAAAGCCTTATGATGATGCGGACGGTATCGCTTACTATTCATCTGAACACATCAAGGCTGCATGGAGTGGCGACCCTGCTGATATTGCACACCTTTTCGTAAGAACAAACAGCAAGACTAATGTTGAAGCAATCGCTATAATCGGTGGCGGTACAGTCGTTGACCCGCCTGAGGACGATACAAAAGTTTATGAAATTGAACTCGCAAACAGAGGAACTTCCAATATCCTTACATTCACTATTGAAGGTGCATCAGGTTCAACAACAAATGGCTGTGTAGGCTATATGGGTGCTGACTGGACTTCTCTTGAATGGGAAGGAAAAATCGGTGCTGATGGCAAACTTAATGTTGAAGTTGACATTTCTTCAATTCCGGCAAGCATTTCTTCCGCACAGATTCAGATTTGGTGGTGTGATGATAAGTCTGCTGAAATGACAACATATAACTTCAAATCCGAAAATGCACAGGAAACAACTACAGCAGCAGTTCCTGTTGATAATACAACAACAACTACTATTGTAATCACAGACAAGACACTTATTGGTGATGCAAATGAGGACGGCTCTGTTGATATTGCTGATGCAACTGCTATCGTTCAGCACATGGGTAATCCCGACGAATATGCTCTCAGCAAACAGGGTCAAATCAATGCCGATATTGTCAATCAGGGCGACGGTGTAACAGGTGCAGACGCTGTGGCACTTCAGCTTATTGAAGCCAAAAAAATCAAGCAGTCCGAACTGCCGATTACTATGGAACATTATAATGAACTTCTTGCTGAATAATCAGATATATATTCAAAAAGCCGCAGCTAAAAACTGCGGCTTGAGTTTTATTTACAGTAATCGAGAATATTACAGGCTATTTATTCATAACTTCTGATTCCGACAACAACCTGACGCTGAGTACCATCATCAGTACAGGTGACAATAGTAATCCTGTCATCATTAAAATCATTGAGTATCCATATTTCATTTGGTTCAACTATAAAATAATCTGTAATAGTATAGGTA
>JAIDNR010000071.1 GCA_029063695.1 Ruminococcus sp. | reverse complement strand
GAAATACTGTCATCAAAGCCGTGCATTGGTTCTTTTTCCGACTTATATGATTTTGCGGAAACATCTTTTCCGCCAAATTCCACAGCATCTGTATTGAACACAACTTTGTATGTACCTTTTTTGGGTACGCCTATGCGGTAGTTGTCACGCTGTACAGGTACAAAATTGCATACTGCAATAAGCTCATCGCCGTTATCGTCTATACGTCTGAATGCAATAACACTTTGTTTGTTATCATCGTTTGAAATCCAGCTGAATCCGTTCCATGAATCATCATTCTGCCAGAGAGGTGCATTTTTAACATAGAACTTATTCAGTTTTTCGGAATATTTCAGCATTGTGCCGTGTTCAGGAGTATCAAGCAGATTCCAATCAAGCTGAGTCTGATAATTCCATTCGTTTTTCTGTGCAAATTCCTGACCCATGAAAAGAAGCTTTTTTCCGGGGTGTGCCATCATGTAAGCAAGGAATGCACGGTATGATGCGAATTTGTCACCCTCAAAGCCGGGCATTTTGTTAATCATTGAGCATTTGCCGTAAACAACTTCATCATGCGAAATCGGGAGAATATAATTTTCTGAGAATGCATAGAAGAATGAGAAAGTAAGCTTGTCGTGATTGAATGAACGGTAAATCGGGTCAAGTGACATATAGCTGAGCATATCGTTCATCCAGCCCATATTCCACTTGAAATTGAATCCGAGACCGCCTATATTGGTAGGCTTTGTTACCATAGGCCATGCAGTAGATTCCTCTGCAATCATAAGTGCATCGGGGTGCTTTGAGAAAACAGCTTCATTAAGTCTTTTCAGGAACTCAACAGCTTCAAGATTCTCATTTCCGCCGTTGATATTTGCAACCCATTCGCCGTCACGTCTGTCATAGTCGAGATACAGCATAGATGCAACCGCATCAACTCTGAGACCATCAACGTGCATTTCGGTAAACCAGTAGTTGGCACTTGAAATGAGGAAAGAGCATACTTCTGCTTTTCCGTAATCGAAAACATGAGTTCCCCATGCTTTATGTTCTTTCTTACGGTTGTCGGTATATTCATAACAGCAAGTACCATCAAATTCATACAGACCGCAGGCATCTTTTGGAAAATGAGCGGGAACCCAGTCGAGAATAACTCCTATTCCTGCTTCGTGGAGCATATCAACCATTCTTTTGAAGTCATCGGGAGTACCGTAACGTGAAGTCGGAGCAAAATATCCCGTAACCTGATAACCCCATGAGCCGTCGAACGGAAACTCTGTCAATGGCATAAACTCAACATGGGTATATGACATTTTTTTCAGATAAGGAATAATTTCCCTTGCAAAATTGATGTAGGAAGTGAAAACGCCTTCTTCACCTGTATTTTTCCATGAATTAAGATGAACTTCATAAACATTGACAGGACTTTTATAAATTACTTTTCCTTTCTTTGCTTCAAACCACTCTGCATCGTTCCATTCATAACTGCTTTCATAAATTTTTGAAGCAGTTCCGGGACGTGTTTCAAAGTGATGTGCATACGGGTCAGACTTTAAAATTGTTCTGCCGTCCTTTGTTTCAATGCTGTATTTGTAGATGTCGAACTGTTCAATTTTGGAAATTTCGGCTTCCCATATTCCGTCTGAAATCAGCTTCATGGGATTCTTGTTTCTGTCCCATTTATTGAAATCACCTACAACTGAAACACTTACGGCATTAGGAGCCCATACTCTGAATGTAAAAACCTTGCCTCTGCCTTTTTTTCTGGAATGCACGCCAAAAAACTTCCATGCCTCATAGTTTTTTCCTTGATAAAACAGGTAAAGCGGAAAATCATTAGGATTGTTATTTTTATTAACTGCCATAAAATATAGCCTCCTTTGCTATATACATTCTATCATAAATTGAGAAATCATTCAAGTTTTTTTGCAGAATTGCACAAAAATTCAGATAAATTGATAAATACAACTTGGTATTTTTGTTAATTTTGCCATAAATTTCATAGTTAGTATTAACAAATT
>JAIDNR010000070.1 GCA_029063695.1 Ruminococcus sp. | reverse complement strand
GAATAATAATTCCAGCCGAGAATTGTTGTGAACGCAAAGAACATCAGGCACATCATAAGCAGAAATGATGATACTTTTTCGGGAAACGGAAGTCCGTATCTGAATGCCGCATCTGTTATCGCAACACCCTCCAATTCGGGATTTTTTTCGATACAGCCTGAAATTATAATTGTAAGACCTGTCATTGTGCATACTATGATAGTATCAATAAAAGTGCCTGTCATCGTTACAAGTCCCTGTCGTACAGGTTCATTTGTTTTTGCTGCGGCTGCAGCAATAGGAGCAGAGCCGAGACCCGCTTCATTTGAGAATATTCCACGAGCAACGCCTTTTTGCATTGCAATCATAACTGTTCCCAAAGTACCTCCTGTAACTGCTTTTATACCGAATGCACTGCTTATTATTTCAGTAATTGCCGACGGAATTTCAGTTAAATGAGTGAAAATTATAATCAGACAGCAAAGAATATATATTATAACCATAAATGGTATGAATATTTCGGATATCTTTGATATGGATTTGATTCCACCAATTATAATCATAGCGGCAAGAACTGTTATTAAAATTCCCGTGATTACCTGAGTTATTGTATATTCCATACCAAAAAGTGTTATTGTATGGGACTTTTCAGGGTCAAAGAAACTGTTTGCGGCGGAAGTTATACTGTTAACCTGAGTAAAAGTACCTATTCCCATAAGACCGACAAACACTCCGAAGAATGCAAATACTTTTGCAAGCCATTTCCATTTTTCGCCCATTCCTTTTTCAATATAATAGAAAGGACCGCCGAGCATTTTACCGTTTTTGTCCTTTATACGGTACTTTATAGCAAGAAGTCCCTCAGAATATTTTGTTGCCATTCCGAAAAAAGCGGCAATTTCCATCCAGAACAATGCACCTGCTCCGCCTGCGGCAATTGCAGTAGCAACACCGACAATATTTCCCGTACCGATAGTTGCGGATAAAGCTGTACACAATGCCCCGAAACTGGAGATTTCACCTTGTCCGCCCTCCTCATTGGAAAGCATATATTTCAGTGCGAGCCACAGTCTGCTTATCTGTAGTCCTTTCAGCCGTATTGTGAGGAATATTCCGCAGCCTAAAATCAGGAGTATCAGCGGTATTCCCCACACAAGGTCGTCAATCTTTTTCGTGATGTCATTAAATGTCTCCATTCAGAATATCACACTCCGTATCATATATAAATTACCTCTTTACATTTATAAAATGCATTTTCACAGATTTTTTCCGACTGTCTGAGATTTTCAGGTACTTTAATCACAAGATTACTGCAAAATCCGAATGCTCCACTGCAAATCTGCTGAACACTTTCGGCAACTGTAAAATTTTCAAGGTTCCCGCAAAATCTGAAAGCATGATAGCCGATGCGTTCAATATCGCCTACAGTTACGGACTGCATATTGAAACAGCTGTTGAATGCGTTGTCGGCTATGGAAGTACATTCAGGAAAATAAAATGAATTAACATAACGACAACACGCAAATGCACTGTCGCCGATACTTTTCACACTTACGCCTGATATGTCACCGACAATATTTTTGCAGTTAAAAAATGCCCTGCAACCGATTTTTTCAACTCCTGAACCAAGTACGAGTTTTTCAAGTCCGTGACATTCGGCAAAAGCGTCATTCCCGATAGTTTTAACGTTGTCGGGAATAATAATTCTTTCGAGGCAGTTACAGCCCCAAAACGCCTTTTTTTCTATGATTTCAAGACTTTCAGGCAGTTTGATATTCCTGATACGGCTTGTAAAAAATGCCCTTTCACCGATTATCTTAACACCATCAGGCACAGAAATTCTATCAGTTTTCAGGTCTTTGAATTTAAGAAGTACGCCGCTTTTTATTGTAAAATACTTGTTTTCGAGATTCATCAGTCCAGTACCGGAAGATATGCCAAAGCACTAAGTTCATCAGCCTTTACTTTAGCCTGAGCGAATGTAAGTTCATTTTCTATTATGAATGATGTACCGTTATCATCAGTATATGCACCTTCACCAACCTCATTGCATTC
>JAIDNR010000007.1 GCA_029063695.1 Ruminococcus sp. | reverse complement strand
AATAACCATAAATCCTGCAAGCTTGACGATTTTATTAAGCGAACGTATCATCTCGGACTGTTCGCCTTTTTTGGATATCTTTGC
Organism: Ruminococcus sp.; assembly: GCA_029063695.1. Taxonomy (GTDB): domain Bacteria; phylum Bacillota; class Clostridia; order Oscillospirales; family Ruminococcaceae; genus Ruminococcus. The sequence continues at coordinate 3,878 of JAIDNR010000007.1, read as the reverse complement.
CTGTGTTGTAAGCTGTGATATATATGAATCAGCACCGACTTTTTCAAGTCTCGCACGGCATGAGCCTGAAACTATAAAACTTCCCGACATAAGAATATCGCCCGAACTCTTGTAAATTTCGTCGGATTCACCTGTTAAAAGCGATTCATTTACCGCAACACTTCCGTCAATTACAACAGCGTCCGCACTTATCTGATTTCCTGCACGGAATATCGCTATATCATCAAGAACAACGTCCTTTGAGGGCAGTGTGATTTCCTTACCGTCACGGATAACGGCGGTTTCGGGTGCATTCATCATTGAAAGCTTGTCCAGAACATTCTTTGAACGCAGTTCCTGAATAATGCCGATAAGCGTATTTGCTATAATAATCGGCATAAAGGTCAAGTCCCTGTAAGTTCCTGCATAAATTATAAGTCCCGCAAGAATCACAAATATAAGATTGAAGTATGTGAATGTATTTTCAGCAATTATCTCACCGACGGACTTTGATGGCGGTTCAGGCGGAATATTACTCAGACCTGCATTTTTCTGTTCTTTTGCCTGTGCGGAAGTAAGTCCCTTGTCGGCATCGGGATTAACTCTTTCAGACTGTTTTGTACTGATTGTCATTTTAATGTCTCCTTAAAAAAATGTCGATATTTATATTATAGCACATTCAAAGAAAAAATACAACAGTAATTGACAAATACCGAAAATATATGTTATAATATAAGCAGTTTTCTGAAAGGAGATTTATATGAATATTATTCTTGCATCGGCATCGCCTCGCAGACGTGAACTTATGAGAATGATTACTGATGATTTCACTGCTGTTTCCGTTGACGTTGATGAAACGGTTCCTGAAAACATTGATGTACATATGGTTTCCATGAATCTTGCAGAATTAAAGGCAAAGACTGCCGCCGAAAATTATCCTGATGATATTATAATTGGCTGTGACACTACTGTTATATGTGATGATAAAATTCTCGGCAAGCCTAAAGATAAGGACGAATGCCGTAAATTCATGCAGATGCTTTCGGGACGTACTCATAAGGTTGCAACAGGGTGCTGTATTTTATACAAAAACCAAGTAAAGTCTTTTACTGTTATAACTCAGGTTACTTTCCGCAGTTTGAGCGATAGCGAAATCGAAAGCTATATATCCACATCCGAGCCTTATGACAAAGCAGGCGGTTATGGTATTCAGGGAAAAGGGTCTTTGCTTATTGAAAAAATCAACGGCGATTACTTCAATGTTGTCGGACTTCCTGTTTCCGAACTCAATCAACAGTTAAAAAATTTTATTAAGGAGATATAAATTATGAACACTACAGCTTTTCACAATGCGGATATTCTTATTCCGAATGAATCAATCGATATGAGCAAATGGGCTGTCATTGCCTGTGACCAGTATACAAGCGAGCCTGAATACTGGAATGCAGTTGAAAGTACTGTCGGCGGAAATCCGTCTGCACTCAGTCTCATTCTGCCAGAAATCTACCTTGAAAATGAGGACGTTGACGAAAAAATCAGTAATATCCATAAAACAATGGACAAATATATCAATGATAGCATTTTCACTGAGTACAATAATGCTATTGTATACGTTGAGAGAATACAGAGCAACGGCATTGTCCGTAAGGGTTTGATTGGTGCTGTAGACCTTGAAGAATACGACTTCTCAAAAGGAAGTACTTCACAGGTACGTGCTACCGAGGCGACTGTTATCGAACGTATTCCGCCGAGAATCAAAGTAAGACAGGGTGCGTCCCTTGAACTTCCCCACATTATGATACTTATTGACGACCCCGACAATACTGTTATCGAATCAGTTGACAAGTCAGAAATGAAAAAGCTCTATGATACCGAACTCATGCAAAACGGTGGAAGTATTACAGGTTATCTCGTCGGTGAACAGGAGCAGGAACGAATTGACAAGTCACTTTCCGCACTCGCTCAGCCTGAGACTTTCAATAAAAAATATTATTTAACTGATTCTCCTGTACTTCTTTATGCTATGGGCGACGGCAATCATTCTCTTGCTACTGCCAAAGAATTTTATGAACAGCTTAAAAAGTCAAATCCCGACAAGGATTTTTCAAATCACCCTGCACGTTATGCACTTGCCGAAATAGTAAATCTTCACAGTGACGCACTCAAATTTGAGGCTATTTACCGCCTTGTTTACGATGTTGACTGCGACAAGCTCATTACAGGTCTCACAGAAGCACTCGCACTCTCTCATGAAACTGCTGAACAGTGGGTTGAAATCGTATGCAACGGCAAATCAGATAAACTTTATATCCACAACGCAAGTTCAAATCTTTCCGTCGGTTCACTCCAGAACTTCCTTGATGGCTATATCAGGGAAAACGGCGGTAAAATCGACTATATTCACGGTATTGAAAATGTCAAGTCACTTGCTGAAAAGCATAATGGTATCGCATTTATTCTGCCCGATATGGACAAGTCACAGCTTTTCCCAACTGTTATTAAAGACGGTGCTTTGCCGAGAAAAACTTTCTCCATGGGTCACGCCGATGACAAACGTTTCTATATTGAAGCAAGAAAAATCTCTGAATAAGGAGAAGTAAAAATGAAATTTCATTATGCAGGTAAATACAATGGTGACGAAAACAGTCTCCCACAACGTGAACACCCCGAAAACTATGTACCGTTCAAAGAGACTGATATGAAAACATTTGCTGTAATTATGAACATACTGGGACTTGTGATAACCTTTATTCTTTTGGTTATAGTCGACTATGTATCAAAAGAAAGACTAAGTTTGCTCGGAATTTTTCTCTCGCTCGTTTCTTTAGTACCACACGAATTTTTACACGCACTCTGTTTCAAAAATGACGTTTATATGTACCAGAATTTAAAGCAGGGTATGCTTTTCGTTTGCGGTACTGAGGATATGAGCAAAGCACGCTTTATTATGATGAGTCTTTGCCCAAATATAGTTTTCGGCTTTATACCGTTTATATTATTTCTGATTTTCCCTAATCTTACAGTTTTAGGCACTCTCGGAGCTTTAGCTATCGGAATGGGTGCAGGTGACTATTACAACGTATTCAATGCCCTGACGCAAGTCCCGAAAGATGCGAAAATTTATTTGTCGGGATTTCATAGCTACTGGTACAAATAACAAAAACACCGTCCTTTATGGGCGGTGTATTACATAGGAGGAATTTTTTATGAAAACTGGTCTTGTTCTGGAGGGCGGAGCTATGCGTGGACTTTTCTCAGCAGGTGTTACAGATGTTCTCATGGAAAACGGTATCACTTTTGACGGTGCTGTCGGAGTTTCGGCAGGTGCCTGCTTCGGCTGTAATTACAAATCCAAACAGAATGGACGTGTTATCCGCTATAATCTGAGATTCTGCAAGGACAGACGCTATTGCAGTACACGTTCGCTTATTACTACAGGTGATATGTTCAATGCTGAGTTCTGCTATCATACCATTCCAGATGAACTTGATATTTTTGATTCACAGGCATTTGAAAATAATCCTATGGAATTTTTCTCTGTCGCAACTGATATTGAAACAGGTAAAGCCGTCTACCACTGCATGAATACTGCTGATTATAATGAACTTGAATGGCTGCGAGCATCAGCGTCCATGCCGTTATTTTCGAGGATAGTCGAACTTGACGGCAGGAAAATGCTTGACGGCGGTATTTCCGATTCAATTCCACTGAAATTCATGGAATCAATGAGCTATGAAAAAAATATTATTATACTTACTCAGCCGAGAAATTTTGTCAAATCAGCAAGCAGAGTATTTCCACTGATTAAAGTCCGCTACGGAAAATATCCTGAATTTGTTAAAGCATTTGAAAAGCGTCCTGAAATGTACAACAATGAGCTGAAATATATCCGAAAAGCC
>JAIDNR010000069.1 GCA_029063695.1 Ruminococcus sp. | reverse complement strand
TTGACTTGAATAAAAATTTATGGTATAATAAAAGTAACATATTATTGCTGTCGGAGTTGATTGAATGGAATTTATTCTTGTACTTATTGTAATAATAGTACTGTGCAAGATTATAGGTGTAAGCAATGCAGCACTTATTGCGGGTGTACTCTGCCTTGTTGAACTTGCCATAATTGCAATGCTTCTGCTTTTTCTGTATTTCTGTTTGAATCTTTTATTCACGAAAAGCAAGAAAGCTGAGTTCGTCCGCACAGGAAAGCCGGAAAAAAGTAAATTTCAGGTTGCATACTATCTGGTGGATGGTAAAGAATATCCCTGTGTTTTCCCACGTGAATCGGGAATTGCATATAAAATCAACAAAAAATGTACAGTCCGCTACAGCAAGAGACTTAATAAAGTCTATGATATATGGGCAACGCTCACCTGCATTATCGGACTTGCTTTCAGCATTATGGCAGTATACTTTTCTTTGCAGATACTTTCATTTGTGGCAGCATATTAAAGGAGTGATATAATTGGAAGAAATTTTTAATGAAGAATATAGCTGTGGTGTTCATCAGGATATAGTTGAAAAAGTGACTAAAGTTATGCCCGATGAATCCGTACTTTACGATGTGGCGGAACTTCTCAAGGTTTTTGGCGATTCGACAAGAATCCGTATTATCTTTGTGCTTGGACAGAGTGAAATGTGTGTCTGTGACATTGCAAATCTGCTCGGAATGACACAGTCTGCCATATCACATCAGCTCCGTATACTTAAACAGGCACGTCTTGTCAAGGCACGCAGAAACGGCAAGACTATTTTCTATTCCCTATGCGACGACCACGTTCAGAAGATTTTCTATTGTGCAATGGAACACGTAATGGAGTGATTTTATGATGTATTTTGATTTTCATACACACGCTTTTATCGATGCGCTTGCAGAACGTGCAATGATTTCACTTAAACATACGGCTGAAATCTCCGAAAAAGCTGATATAAGAGAAATTTCGCCATGCACTGACGGCACAATCAGCGGATTGAAAAAAATCATGAAAAAATGCGGTATCAATAAATCAATGATTCTGCCTGTTGCAACAAAACCGTCTCAGCAGATGACAATAAATAACTGGGCGGCTGAAGTCATGGACGACAGTATTTACAGCTGTGGGACTGTTCACCCCGACGCAGATGATATTTTCCAAGAACTTAAGCGTATAAAGTCGCTTGGTCTTTATGGAATAAAATTTCATTCAGAGTATCAGCATTTCAGACCTGATGAAGAACGTATGATTCCTGTTTACCGCAAAATTGCCGAACTCGGACTTTTTGCAGTATTTCACGGAGGCTGGGACCCTCTTAGTAGTACGGAAATACTTGCAACGCCGAAAAGTTTTGCAAATATAGCCAAAAAAGTCCCTGAACTAATGATAATTGCGGCACATCTCGGCGGTATGCTCTTATTCGATGATGTTGAGAAATACATTGCAGGAAAATTTGATAATATTTATCTTGATACAGGTATGCTTTCAGGATATATCAGTAAAGAACAGATGTTCAGGATAATTAAAAATCACGGTGCGGACAGGGTACTTTTCGGAAGCGACGCACCTTGGGACAATCCGCAGAATGAAATAGATTTAATTAATTCACTTCCTCTTGATTCTGAAGAAAAAGAAAAAATATTTTATAAGAATGCAGAAGAACTTCTTGAGAAAGGTTGAAACTATGGATATTTATGAAAGTGATTTAGAAATATTACAAGGTTCGGGATTTGATATACCTGCAACAAGATTTGTACAGATAAAGGGCGAGGGACTTGAAAATGCCGTGATAGATATGGGTATTGATGCCGTGCTGAAAATATGGCATATGGCGGAAAAGAATGAAGTTCCATACGCTGAAAGTATTAAAATGAGCTACTGTGCGAACTGCGATATTATATTCAGGGGAAGCAATCTTCTGCTGTTTCTTAAAGAATACTATCCCGATAAAGTGCAGTATTTTGCGGAAAAAGTGAATCCCGACAGTGAATACACATTGATGAGCCTTGATTTTTCGTAATCAATTCAGTAAGGAAAAAAGGGAAATAATATGGTCTGGGTACAAGAGAGAATAAATAAGGATTTAAATAATATATATCCGCAAAGTATCGATATTCTTGGAAATATAGATACAATACCTTATGATAAGGCATTGAGAATAACAGCTTATCTCTGGGAGGGCTGTTTTCAGTCAACAAATGACTTGTGGATATATCTGTGCAGTGGTCTTTTATACAGAATACCTGAAAAATGGATTCTGGAAAATATTGAAAATATTCTGTCTGTTATTGAAATTAACTGGGAAGATGATTTTGAATATTATAATTTATTCCCTGTCTTTTATCATATCCCCGAAATTGCAGATAAGGTATTTGAATACGCTTTAAAGAAAATACCCGAATCGGCTGTTAAAGATGAATGGGCTGTAGACATCAGGGAAAGCATCGGCAACAGGGAATATTATAAAATATTTTCAGACGGATTCAATCGGATATATGAAGAATAAAGAATCTGATTAAAAATAATCTCCAAAACTATTGCAGAATTTAACAGAATATGATATAAT
>JAIDNR010000068.1 GCA_029063695.1 Ruminococcus sp. | reverse complement strand
GGTTTATTTTATGTCTCGAAAAGGAAGTAATATTTACAAACGCAGGGACGGTCGCTATGAAGGTCGTGTGCCTGTTGGATACAAAGAAAACGGTACGCTGAAATACAAGTCTGTGTATGCCAGAACACTTTCAGAAGTTAAAGAAAAGATGTCACAGTTCTATTCTGTGCGTCAGGAACAAGCTGTTTCTTCACTGAAATTGACAGTTCTTGATGTGGCGAAACAGTGGCTCAGTTCTGTAAAACTGCGTGTTAAGGAGTCAAGTTTTGCAAATTATTCAAATATTGTCATCAAGCATATTATGCCAACGCTTGGTGGAGAATATTTTTCAGGCTTGACCACTCAAAAATTAAACAATTTTATTCACAGCAAGCTGAAGTATGGTCGATTGGACGGATACGGCGGATTATCGGCAAAAACAGTCCGTGACATTATGCGTGTGTACCACAGCATTGAAAAGTATGCAGTGCAGGAATACGGCGTAAAATCCACAAATTTTACTATGCCGAAAGTAGAACGAAAGCAATTGAATGTACTGAATTTTTCAGAACGTAAGCGACTTGAACAGTATCTTCTGCACAATCTGAACAGCACAAATCTGGCGATTTTACTTTGCCTTTTTACCAGATTACGTGTAGGCGAGCTGTGCGGTCTGACTTGGGATGATATTGATTTTTCAGCCGGAACACTTTCTGTCAGAAGGACTGTCCAGAGAATCAATAAGCGTGGAACGTCGGAAGTCATCATCGGTTCTCCGAAGAGCAAAACTTCAGTTCGTACCGTGCCGATTCCTGCATTTCTTCTGAAATTATTGTCACAGAACAAAAAAGATGACAGGCTGTTTTTGATTTCTGGCACTGCAAAACCCGTAGAACCACGCACAATGCAGTATCGTTTTAAAGCAGTTCTGAAATCTTGTCAGGTTCGTAATATTCCATTTCATCTGCTCCGTCACACTTATGCGACTATTTGCATTGAAAATGGCTTCGATGCTAAAACCCTGAGTGAACTTCTTGGTCACGCCGACGCATCAATAACTCTGAACCGCTACGTACACTCTTCAATGCAGATGAAACAGAATTATGTAAGCCGACTTTGCCTTTCAGCTTAATTTATCCGCCGTCAGAATTTTGTCAGTCTATTTTCAGAAAACAGCGTAAATTCGACGATTTTCAGTGTTTCAATCGTATATGTGCGGAATTGACGAAAAAGGCAGATTCCATATCCACGAATCTGCCTTGTATTTTATACTTGCTGATGACCATTTTCTTCTTTAATACCGAGTTCTTCTTTTTTCTTCCGAATCATTCTCCTGAGACTGCTGTCCGCCAGAGACCGCATATTTTTCTGACTTCGGTTATAGTCATCTTCGATACAGCAACTAAGATTTACGAACAAGTTAAAAACAGTATCTGCAAGCACTTCATTCTTAAACTTTTCCTGATTATCCAGAAGATTTTGAGCATACTCATTGCCTTGTTCTGCGGATAAATTCAGATATTTCATAGCTTTTTCATTGTCCTTTTTCAATTCGTCATTGCCCAAAAAATAAAGTCTGCCCAACTGGTAACAGGAAAAGGCATCTCCGCTGTCCGCACAATCGGTCAGCAGAGAAATGCCTTTGTCGATATTTTGTTCAAAATTTTTACCGCTGATATATTCCAACGCCAGCAGCCGTTTTGCATACTGATTTCCCAGTTCAGCGGACTTTTCAAAATATTCAGCAGCTTTCTGATTATCAATTTGAGTACCAAGACCCTTGAAGTACATCATGCCAAGCTGATACTGCAAGTATGGCTTTATTTTTTTAGCTTTTGGCTCAATATTCAAGAATCCCTGCAAAGCTTTTTGGTAGTATTCAAATGATTTTTCATAATCATTTAACCCCGATTTTTCCATAGAATACAGCTTTCCAAGTTTAAACATTGCAAGCACATTTCCTTCATTTATTTTTGACAATAAAAGCCGTTCTGCGGTTTGAAAATCAGATATTCCGGAATTTTTTTCTTTGATAATTTTACAGGCATTCTTGTAGTCATCGCTCCACTTCAAGCAGTACTGAGCATTTGAGTTTTCCTCAATAATCTGAGGAATATCCGCATCAGGTACAGGCACTTCAATTTCAATATCAGCCACCGGAAATTCCATTTTCAGCACGGTCTGAATTATCATATTCTTCACAGGTTTAAAAACATTGTTCTGCACCAGCGGAGACATATCCTTTTCTTTCTGCGTGTATGTTTTGTACTTTGCACGTTCCAGCTCGCACCATTTATCATACATTGCTGCAATCTGTGGGGTTTCCGCAAGCTCGGAAAATATTCTGTCCACACTTTCCTTGATTTCTTTCGGAAGATAACCATACACCTTTTTACCACTGACAGACTTCAACTGAGCTTGCAGAGACATAACCAGTTTTTCAAGATTTTTATTCGTAAAACTTCCGTTCTGAATCTGTTTTGCGATTTCGGACATCTGATTTTTCGACAATACTTTCAGCTCGTCACGCCTTAGTATTACAGTTGTAAAAAATCAAGAAGTATGATATAATAAAAATGGTGATGGAAATGGAAAAAGTAATACAGAAA
>JAIDNR010000067.1:7862-9315 GCA_029063695.1 Ruminococcus sp. | reverse complement strand
CAGTTATTAATAACTTCAAATGGGATTTTTGACAAAAAAATCAATAACATTTTGTTATTTTCGCCGAAAATTCAATTTTAAGTATAATTTATGCGTTTAATTTTCAATAAACTGTTGATTTTTTTTATTATATGAGTTATAATATATCTGTATAGTATTCGATTAAACCGGCTTTTTGCTGCCGTAAAGCGAAAATAACAGAAATGGAGAATGTTATGAAAATTACACTTGTAACGGCTTCTTTCAACGATTTGGTTCATGGAACTTCCAACAACAAGAAAACAGGCTGCGGACTCAATCTTATGAAGCCTGAATTTGCCTCACGCTATCACAAAAGCGGTGAAATGACTTCGCTCGGTGAACTCACCTGTGAAAAATGCAAGGCTAAAATTGCCAAGGAACTGATTAAAGCCGACTCTAAAGAAATGAAAGCTCTCCTTAAAGAAGAAAAAATGAGGGCTAAAAAAGGTATGGGCGATGACGGACTTGTCCAGCTTTCAGAACTTGAAGTAAAACCTACTTCTCTCACTCCGCCTGAACCTGAACCGATTGAACCCGAACCGTCTGTTGTTCCTGCCGAAAGCGTTCAGGTAAACACAAATAATCCTGCATATACAAACGACCTTGCTCAGTTTGCTATAAAAAAGCCTCAGCCTGAACCCGAACCGCCTGTTCAGGAAGATAATAATGATGACTTCCTCACTCAGTTCGCTGTAAATAAATCTCAGGAAACTCTTGCTCCTTTTCAGGAAGAACAGGAAGATGATTTCCTTGCACAGTTCTCTATACAAAAACCTACTGAAGAAATAAATACTTCTGAAGAAGATGACGGCGACGATTTTCTTGCTCAGTTTTCAGTATCGGCATCAACACATGATACATCTTATGAAGAAGAACCTGCCACACCGCCTGTGATTGATGATATTTCTGATGCACTTTCAGCTATACAGAATAATCCGCTTACTTCCTTATATAAAGAACCTAAGTCCGAAAATTTGAATGATGACATTTTAAGTATGTTCTCTATTGATAAATCACAGCATACTGAGGAAATCGATACCGAAACAAGCAGCTACATAAATTCAAGTATCATTGATGATGATGAAAGTATCTTTGATTCTATGACATCTGATGATGAAGAAACAGAATCAAACAGTGCAAGCGAATGGGATATTATTGCAAATCAGCTTTTCGGCGGTGAATTATCTGAGGAACAACCCAAACCGCCTGTTCTTGATAATATTTCACTTCCTGAAATCGAGAATATTGTTCCTCCTGTACTTGACGATATTTCACTTCCCGAAATTGAGGATATTGTTCCTCCTGTGCTTGACGATATTTCACTTCCCGAAATTGAGGATATTACTCCTCCTGCACTTGACGATATTTCACTTCCCGAAATCGAGAACATTGCTTCTCCCGTATCTGATGATATTTCACTTCCCGAAATTGA
>JAIDNR010000067.1:0-7762 GCA_029063695.1 Ruminococcus sp. | reverse complement strand
GAACATTGCTTCTCCCGTATCTGATGATATTTCACTTCCCGAAATTGAAGATACTACACCCGCAACCGATGAAATTGATATTTCGAAAACCGAGAATACAGTTACTTCCATACCCAATGAAATTCCTGCTCCTGCACCTGTTCCGCCTGTTCAGAAGCCTGCTGTTTCTCCGGTACAGCCAGTACCACAGCCTACTGCACCTCCTCCTGTACAACCAATTCCTCAGCCCGTTGCACCTCCTCCTGTACAGCCGATTCCTCAGCCTGTTGTTCCTCCTCATACTACACCTCTTGCAGCTTCGACAGGCATGGGTATCGGACAGATAGTTACTGTTCCTCAGATTACAGGATATAATCAGAACGGTCAGCCGATGTATGCTTATATGCAGATGCTGTTTCAGGGCTATGACCAGAACGGTCAGCCGATTATGATGCCTATGCCTGCACAGAATATGATGGGAATGGGTATGCCGATGCCTGTGCAGATGCCTGTACAACCTCCACAGCAACCTGAGTATTCTTCATTAAATAAAAATTCAAGACTTCAGGCTGTTCTTGATTCCCTTGATGAGCCTGTTGCCGAAAAAGATATGACAATCGGACAGAAAATTGCAGCCGCAGAAGCCGCAAAGGGTTCGCCTATTTCTGCAAACGTTTCAAAGATTGCCACAAATCCGCATACAAAGTCCACTTCTCAGGCATTTATCAGTGCAATTTCCGAATCAAAAGATGCTACACAGAGTCTTACCGAAACGCAGGGTATTAAACCGAAAACTATGGTTCTTGATTCAATTGAAGATGTTCTCTCTCAGCTCGGTGATAATTCACTCAAAGAAAAGAAAGAAGCACAAGCTAAGCTGCAACAGAATGTACCTGTATATGACGAATTCAGAACTCCTGCAAGAACATCATCATCTTCTTTCTCAAGACCTATTCCGTCACATTCACGCACTTCAGCACCGAATATGTCCGATATGCCGCTTACCAAAGCTCAGCAGAAGGAACTTGAGAAACAGCAGAAAATCGATGCCAAATTCCAGAAGAAAATGGCAAAGAGAAAATAAATATTGCGAGGTATATTAATGGAATATAAAGACATAGTCGCCGAACTCAGAAAAAAGCTCGGTGACTCACCCGAAGAGAATGAAAAAATCCTTAAAAGAGAGGGCGAAAAATTTGCTCATGAAGGAGACCTCGACAGTTTAAAAGCTGTCGGGGAACTTATCCTTGAAAATATGCCAGAAGAACGCCGAAACGAAGTAAACCGTCTTACTCATATAGACGGAATGCGTCTTGACGAAATGTACGGCAAGATTGTCGAACTGATTAATGAAAAAAAGCCTCTCGAAGCACTTCCGCTTGCCGAAAGACTTTACAAGAAAATAACTCTTGAATATGCTGAATCGGAAAAAGCAAAATTCGTTTCACTGAGAAATCCGTTTGAAGATAATCTCTGTCAGCTTTTATTCAAACAGGATAAAACACTCAACCGCACACCTTTTGATTTTGCCGCATATATCACAACATACGCCTACCTTCTTATTGAAACCGGTGCAAATATTGATGCTATACCTGTGCTTGAACGTGCAATAGAATACAATCCCGTTGATGTCGGACCACGTTTTGAACTTACTGAAGTTTATAAAATCATACGTAATAAAAAAATGGTTCTTGAAACAACAAGACAGACGCTTGCTGTTGCATCATCTCCCACAGCTATTGCAAGATGTTATGAAAACGTCGGATATACTCTTACTGATTTCGGCGATTATGAAGATGCGGTTATATTCTATGTCGCAAGTACAATGTTTTCCGCAAATCCTGCAATTTCACTTGAAATGCAGCACGTTGCCGACCTGAAAGGCACTCCTGTTGTAATGCCTTCCCGTGACAAGATAATCAAAACAATGAAAAAATATGACATTAATTTCGGACCCGACCAGAAAGTAATTGATACAGCAGCCCAGCTTTCCACTTACTATATCGGCAGAAAAGATATTCCGAATGCACTGAATGCCCTTAAAATTCTGTATATCCTTACACAAGATGAAAGTGTCAAGAATCTTATTATCAGAATGGACCCTAAATATGCCATGCAGAAACCGCCTGCTGATGACAGTGAAACAGAAACAAACAGAGCAGGTATCAAAAAAAGTGATAATCCTGTTTCCGAATCATAAGATTTACAAAAACCGTCCTTCTCAGGACGGTTTTTTATTAAGTCTATTTAAAAAAATCAAAAAAATTAATATTGACATTTTCAGTTATCTGCTGTATAATATACTTATATAGTTATATTGAAAGAAGGTATTGCAATGGCAAATGAAAAAAGTCTGAAAGTTCTGATTGTGGACGATGATAAAAATATATGCGACCTGCTCAGACTATATCTTGAGAAAGATGGCTACAGCGTTATTCTTTCTCACGACGGCGAGGAAGCTGTTGTTAAGTTCAATGCTCTCAAGCCTGATATGGTTCTGCTTGATATAATGCTTCCGGGCATGGACGGCTGGCAGGTTTGCAGAGAAATCCGTAAAAAATCAAATGTTCCGATTATTATGATTACCGCCAAGGGCGAAACAATAGACAAGGTTATCGGTCTGGAACTCGGTGCTGATGATTATATAGTCAAGCCTTTCGATGCCAAAGAGGTTATTGCACGTATAAATGCTGTTACAAGACGTGTCGGATATGTTAATGTTGAACCTGAAATAAAGGAAGTTCACTATGATAAGCTGTCAGTCAATATGACACGCTATGAACTTAAAGTCAACGGCAAGAATATTGATACTCCGCCGAAAGAACTTGAACTCCTCTATTATCTTGCTTCAAATCCGAACAGAGTTTATACCCGTGACCAGCTTCTTGATGAAGTATGGGGATTTGAATACTACGGCGATTCAAGAACCATCGATGTCCATATCAAGAGGCTTCGTGAAAAACTGGAGAATGTTTCCGAAAAATGGACTCTCAAAACTGTATGGGGCGTTGGCTATAAGTTTGAGGCTGAGGAAGAAGAATAATTACTTCAGGGGACTTTTCATTCTGTCCCCTGTTTAATTTCGGAGGTGATGTTTTTTGAATATCAATGACAGCAATTATTACAGGCTCTTTCGCTATACTATGATTATAATTCTGCTTGTTGTTATAATTGTGGGAATATTAATCATAAGTATCTGCTCAAAATTATATGAAAGTTCAAAGCTGAAAGATTTGAAAAACGTCGGCAATTTCTACATAAGCTGTATTTCTGCCGAATATGAACCGGACAGAAATGACTATAGGGAATATTGTGATAACCTCAGAAAACTTCTTATGGATAATCATGATGTAAAGATTTTTCTTTATAACTATGACGGAAAATGCATTCTTCCTGAACAAGACAAATCAAAACTTGATGAAAGCACACGTCTCCGTATTGCCCATAATACTGAAGTTCTGGAATTATGTTCGTCCTCACTTTCAAACAGTAAACCTTACTTGTTTTTCGGCAGGCAATTCAGTATAGAACACATTGGCTCATATCTTGTTGTATACGGCGGTACAGATAATATTGATAATTTTACAATTAAAATTACACTGGCTTATATAGTCCTTGCCCTGACTTCATTTCTGATATGTTTTTTACTGATGAAATCAAAAATCCGCAGAAATATTGAATTTGAAAATGATTTTCTCAGAATTATCGAAAAATATACAAAAGGTGATTTCTCCGAAAAGCTTTCAACCGACTTATCGCCCAATTTACAGCATATTTCAGAACGTGTGAATACTCTTGCTTCCAACTTTGAAAAATCGGAAGAAATAAGCAAGACGTTCATTGCAAATGTTTCACACGAATTAAGAACTCCAATGACTACAATCGGCGGATTTGTTGATGGTATTCTCGACGGCACTATCAAAAAAAGCAAACAACAGGAATATCTTATTCTTGTATCTCAGGAAATCCAGCGTCTCAGGATTCTTATAACATCAATGCTGAATATGAGCCGTTTTGAATCAGGTACAATGTCACCGAATTTTCAGGAAACAAATCTCACTGACCTTGTTATAAAAGTTGTCCTGATGTTTGAGAAAAAAATCGAGGATAAACACCTCGAAATCGAAGAACTTGACAGTAGCAGACTTACTGCAATCGTTGACCCTGATTTGATACAACAGGTTGTTTATAATCTTGTGGAAAATGCCGTGAAATTTGTAAATGAAGGCGGTACATTGTCATTTTCATTTGACAAAAAAGACGATATTTGTATAATAGGCGTTAGAAATACAGGTGAAGGTCTGAAAAATTCCGAAATACAGCAGGTTTTCAACCGTTTCTATAAAACAGATTCATCAAGAGGCAAGGACAAGACAGGTCTCGGACTTGGATTGTCTATATCACGCAAGATAGTGCATCTTCATAACGGTCATATCGTTGTTAAAAGTGTTTACGGCGAATACACAGAATTTCAGATTCAGATTCCCGAAAATCCGACTCTTGCAAACAGGGACAAAAAGGAGAAGTAATTATGGACGAAAAAGATAATATATACATCGGCAATGAAACCGTATCTCCGACAGAAGAAACAGTTATGACAGAAAATAACGGACAGATTCCGTCGAAAGATGACAAGCCCGTTCAGCCGCACTATGATTCATTCATGTATGAACCCATCGGATTTCAACAGAATTCACAGATAAATTATACTGAAATGAAAGCGGTTGAGGAGATTAAAATAAAAAAACAGCATATCCGCCATGAACGTACAATAATTGTAATGTTCTTTCTTCTCATTCTTATTACTCTCATTCTCGGAATTTACGGCATTGCTTCCGATATATTAAACAGCGAAAAGAATCTTTCGGTATTCAATCAGGGACAGGGTGTGATTATTTATCAGAATGCCAAACCTGATGGAGCAAATGAACTGAAAAATTTTGTTGATGAAAACGGCAGATATACTACGGAGGGTGCGGCGGCTTCTGTCCGTAACTCCATTGTAGAGATATACACATATTCCGATACATTCCATAAGAATCTTCTCGGCACAGGCTCGGGAGTTATTCTTACCAATGACGGTTATATCGTTACAAATGCCCATGTTCTTGATGCAAACGGCTATCATGATGTACATACGGCAGATGACAAAATTTATTCGGCAAAAGTAATAGGCAGGGATTCAAAAACGGACATCGCCGTACTCAAAGTAAATGCCGATAACTTATCACCTGCAATTCTCGGCGATTCCGACGAAGTAATGGTAGGTGAACAGGTTATAGCCGTCGGAAACCCCGCAGGACTTTCAAATACCGTAACAGACGGAATTGTTTCTGCTGTCAACAGAAAAGTCCGCAGTGATACAACAGGATTTGAAATGAACTGCATTCAAACAAATGCCGATATAAGCCCTGGAAACTCAGGCGGTGCATTAGTTAATATGTATGGTCAGGTTATTGGTATTACATCATCAAAATATGCAAGCACACTCTATGAAGGACTTGGATTTGCTATAACAATCAATGAAGCAAAACCGATTATCGAGGAACTTATAAATAACGGATTTATAGGCGGACGTTTCAGAATCGGTATCACTCTTATAAGCATGAATGATATTTCAAGTCTTTATGCAATTCAAGATGAACTCGGATTGGAACTTCCCGAAGATTTCAGCGGTATCTATATAAATGATATATCCGAGGACTGCGATATTGCAAATACTGAACTCAAAAAGGGTGACTTTATCATTGAAATAAACGGAATACCCGTAAGCACATATGACGAACTTTACAACGCTATCACTGCCTCATACGGTGCAGGAGATAAAGTTCCAGCAAAATGTGCTCATATTGACAAAGACGGAAAAATTACAACATACGAAATAGAATTTATGCTCATGGAAGATACATCAGGCGACTATTGATTCACATAAGATTTTTAGGACGTTTTGAGTTTACACCCGAAACTCCGCCCACTGCTCCTGCAATAACAAGCAGGAGCAATTTTTTCATATCTGTAAATTCACCCGAAAAAGTTCCGACAGTAAAAATCAGAATATATAATGTACCTCCGCATATAATACCATCAATCAAACCACGGTGACGGCGGTATTTTCCACATATATAACCACTTGCAGTTCCGCCTGCAACAAGAGAAAGTATTGTGAATATATCCGCAAACATCATATTTCTAAATACAAAAAACGCAAGCAGTGCAAAAATTATACTGCACAGAATAATACAGGCAGTTCCTGCCAAAACAGGTACGGCAAAACTGAAAAAAGTGTTTGTCCACAGGCTCTGACGATGACGACGCATGAAAAACCTCCGCAAATAGAATTAATAAATTCTATGCGGAGGCTTGTTTTATTATTCCTCTGTTGAACCATCGGATTTCTTGGATTTTTTCTTCTTTTTTTCATCACTTTCAGTAACTGCGGCTGATTCAATGGGAGACTTTGATTTGGACTGTAACTGCTTTGCACGTTCGCTTGCAGAAACATTCTCGGCAATTGCCCATTTCTTGATTCTGATTTTATTCCTCTCTCCGCCTGTCTCAATTACAACATTATCATCGCCGACACGCACAATCATTCCGACAATTCCGCCGTTTGTAACAATTTCATCGCCTACCTGAAGACTGTTCTGCATTTCCTTTGCTTCTTTTTCCTGTTTTTTCTGAGGTCTAATAGCCATAAAATAAAGCAGAACGAACATGAGAAGAAGCGGAAGTACAAATGTCATAAAGCTGCTTCCGCCTGCTGCCTGAGCATTGTCTGCCGCTGATTCACCCTCAGCAAAGGCATTCATCGCAAAAATGCAGGCTGTTGACACAGTTGACAGGGCTGATGATAAAATCATAATAATTTTCTTTTTCATAAATTAATCTCCTTCTTTACAAAAAATCCGTTCCCATTGCGAGAACGGATTTATATTTTACTGATTAGTCAGCAAGCTTGATGATAGCCATTTCAGCAGCATCACCACGGCGAGGTCCGATTTTAACAATCTGTGTATAACCGCCGTTTCTGTCTGCATACTTGGGAGAAATCTCATCAAAAAGCTTCTTTGCAACAGACTCTTTAGTTACATAAGCCATTACCTGACGCTTGGAATGCAGGTCATTATTCTTACCGATAGTAATCATCTTTTCTGCAACAGCACGAACTTCCTTAGCTCTTGTAACGGTAGTTTCGATTGTACCGTTTTCGAGAAGGAAAGTTACCATGCCTCTGAGCATAGCCTTTCTGTGGTCAGATGTTCTTCCCAGCTTTCTTGTACCCGGCATGTAATTCACTCCTTTTCTTTAAGTGATAAATAGTATTATTCTTCCTCAGAGGAGAGGTCAAAGCCCAGTGACTGGAGCTTTTCCTTAACCTCATCGAAGGATTTCTTTCCAAGGTTTCTAACCTTCATCATTTCTTCCTCAGACTTGTTGATGAGGTCATCTACTGTATTAATTCCAGCACGTTTGAGGCAATTGAATGAACGCACCGACAGATCGAGGTCTTCAATAGTCATTTCAAGGATTTTCTCCTTGCCCTTTTCATCTTTCTCAACAAGGATTTCAGCAAGTCCGACCTCTTCCGAGAGATCGATGAACAGCTTGAGATGCTCATTGAGGAGATTTGCTGCCTGTGACAGAGCTTCCTTAGCAGAGATAGTACCGTCGGTCCATACCTCCATAGTGAGCTTGTCATAGTCGGTAACCTGTCCGAGACGAGTGTCCTCCACAGTATCTGTCTATTAAACACATCTGACGCTGCCGACGACTTAATAGGGGT
>JAIDNR010000066.1 GCA_029063695.1 Ruminococcus sp. | reverse complement strand
ATATAATATTAACAAGATATAATTACAGTGGTATGGGTTACAATTATATTTTAAATTTTAAGGAGGTATTTATTTTATGGAAAAATCAAAACAAAAGTATCAGATAGTTGTTTTGTCGCTTGTTATGCTTATGGCATGGTTTATGCCGTTATTTGCATCTCAGAATATGAGTGCATTGGCGATTTCGGCTGATTATCCTGCACAGCTCATGAACATCGCAACAAAAGACAACTCAAAAGTACTTACGGAAAACGGCACGGCTGATAATTCTACAATTTCAGTCAAAGCACTTAGCAATGATTTATCATCATCTTGGCGTTTTGACCGTGTTGGCTCGGATTCAAAGGGTACTTATTTCAAACTTGTGAATGCACAGTCAGGACGTATGCTCACTCCATCAGGCTATAATGTAAAAGCAAGTACTGACGTTATAATGTATGGAGCAGAATCCGCACAGTCTCAGCACTGGTATGTTGTACCTGTCAAGAACGACAGTCACGGAAACGGTCTTTACTACAAAATCGTGAACTATTCTGATACGTCGCTTGCACTTACTCAGGGTTCATCGGGAATGATTCTTTCAGGATACACAGGTGCGGACAATCAGTTATGGCTTCTCAATGCAGACGGTTTACAGGGATTTGCAGGCCACTGCTTTGATGATAACACAGGAAATGTCAAAGCTGCTGACATAGGCGGTCTTTTTGGTGAAGTTGTTGAAGCAGGCGATTTTAATACTCTCAAGAAATACGCTGAATCAGATACGCCTTACACAATCGTTGTAACAAAGAATATCAGCGTTACCGAACTCAATCTCAATGGTGAAAGATATATGTGTACAGCAGGACGTATCTATCTTCATAGCAACAAGACCATTATCGGAAGCTATGGCAATCACACTCTCTATAATGTGCAGTTCTGTACAAATTCCGGAAAAGGTGTGGGCGACAATATCATCATCAAGAATTTTGAAAGTACTCACGATGCAGAGTCCAATAACAACGACTCAATTCAGTTCTATTTCGGCTCGGGCAAAAATATATGGGTAGACCACGTTACTTTTGTTGGTCATGATAATTATGGATACGCTCCGAAAACGGGCAAAGTAGACGAAGACAAGTTCCTTGCCTGCTGTTACGATGCCGACTACTGCACAGTTTCGGACTGTTCTTTCGGCAAGCACAAATACGGACTTATTCTTGGTTATCCCGCAGACGACGAAAATTCAAAAGCTAAATACGACGGATTCCCACGTATGACGCTTATCTCCAATAAGTTCAACGGCTGTAACACAAGAGGTCCGGGACTTATGCGCTGGGGTTACTACCATTCACTCAACAACTATGTAAACGATTTCAGCATGGCTTATACTGTTCTGTCAAACTGCGATATATATGCTGAAAACTGCGTTTACGAAAACGGCGGAAACGTTATCTGCGACTGGGGCGACTGGCTTTATGTGGGTCACTACACTGAAACAGGCTCAGTTTTCTCAGGCTGTAACAGAACTCAGCAGGGCGGTGACTCCAACAGTACGGCAACTGCTACCTCATGGAGACCGAAGAATAATTACAGCTATATTTCAATTTCTGCCAATAACGCAAAGACTTACTGCAATACTTATAGTGGCTGTCAGTCATCAGGCGGAAATATGATGTATCTCAGATTCGGTACAAAGGGCGTTCCGAGTGCTGGATTCAATACTGCTCCCGACGGTCCTATGACACCTCCCACACCCGTTGCTGAAACATTCAAAAATGGTGCAACTTACAGAATAAAGAACGTAAATTCCGGACTTTATATGCAGGTTGCCGGTGCAAAGGCTGAAAACGGTACTAATGTTCAGCAGTGGGGTACTTCCGATGATACAATCCATGATATATGGAAACTTATTTCAGCGGGAGACGGCTATTATTACATCGTTTCGGCAGTAGGCGACGGCGGTACTTATGTTCTTGATGTTGCAGGCAAAAAGACCGACAACGGTACTAATATCGATATATACCAATCCAACAAAGGCACAAATCAGCAGTTCATGTTCACTAAAAATTCCGACGGCTCATATAAGATTCTTACAAAAGTATCAAGCGGAAAATCTGCTGTTGAAGTTGCAAATGCTGATAAATCAAGCGGTGCAAACATTCAGCAGTGGGAACTCAATGATGCAGGCTGTCAGAACTGGATTCTTGAATCGGTTGCAAATCCCGGCTGTACAATGGATACAAGTTTTGTATATGAGTTCAAGAATGTAAACAGCGGTATGGTGATGGATATTGCAAACGGCAAAATGGAAGCAGGAACAAACGTTCAACAATGGAGTTCAAACGGCTATGACTGCCAGAGATGGACTTTACAGGCATTTTCAGGCGGCGGAAATTATTATTATATCCGTTCTGTATCAAATCCGACTTATGTTCTCAGGGCAGACAGTTCGTCCAACGGAGGAAATATTGCAATTGCTGAGTATTCAACCAAAGATAGTGCAATGCTTTTCAAGTTCATTAAAAATCTTGATGGTACTTACTCAATCATGACAAGAGCCTCAAAAGATTTGTGCTTTGTTGAAGTTGCACGTGCGGATAAGGAAAGCGGAGCTAATGTTCAGCAGTGGGAAAATACAGAAAGCAGCTGTCAGAAATGGTCTGCCGAAACACTTACAACAACCAAAGCAACAACTACCACTACTAAAGCAACCACAACAACGACTGTTCCGACTACAACGACTACAGAAACAACTGCTCCTGTTAAAGGCGATATAAATAATGACGGCTTTGTTAATGTTTCCGATGCCGTACTTCTCAGCAAGTATATTCTTGGCTCAGGTACTCTTACAGTCGCTCAGGCTGAAAGGGCTGATATGAACAGCGATAATAGACTTGATGTATTTGATATGATTCTTATAAGACAGTCACTTCTATAAGCAAGTGAACTAAAAGTCGGGAGTTGGATAATTCCCGACTCAATCTAAATTAAATATTACGGCATTCTGCACAAGCCGGTAATATAAATAAATCATATTCTGTAAGGGATAAATCAGAAAATCCGCCGATAAAAAGGCGGATTTTTATATTTGTTTTTATTATATTTTTATACGTTTGTGTCAAGTTTTATTGTAACATATCAATTTCTTATGTTCTGTCATTCTTAACAAATTTCTCTGATTTTTTTCATGCGGTTGACCTGACAGATAATTCGTCAAAATACTTGAAATTCCTATATAAATATGATATAATAGTTTAAAGTTCAAAATAAAGGAGGTTTTCTTTGCCTATGACATATTATCTCATAGATTATGAAAATACAAACAACAATGGATTGAAAGGAAGCAGAGAGCTAAGAAAAAATGACAGAGTATTCATTTTTTATTCCGAAAATGCCTCGAAAATAAACCTTGATTTCCTCGCTTCTCATGGCAAGGCAAAAATCTCTGCCATTAAAGTTCCCGTTAAAAAGCAATCACTCGATATGCACATTGCATCGTACATAGGTTATCTTATTGGAAAGAACAAAGGAAAAAACCATGAACGCAGATTCGTTATCATAAGTCAAGACAACGACTATGACAACATCATAGAATTCTGGCGGAAAAGGGACATCGATATTTCAAGACGTGAATCAATTTCAAAATCCATTGAACATGAATATGAAAAACCTGAATACAGTATTCTAGAAGTTGAACTATTCAGGATTCTGGATAATCAGGCTGAAACAGAAGCCGTGATAAACATAGTCGAACGCTGTACAAGCAAAATGGCTATTAACAATTCACTTGTACACAGATATAAGGATACAAAAAGAGCAGGTGAGATATACAACATTATCAAGCCTTATATCAACGACAAAACATGACTCGGAACTCAGGATTCCGAATTATCATCAAGAACAGTGACATTTTTCAACGCACTGTTAATCTTATTTGTACGTGTACCTATGAGTTTGCCAAGTTCCTCGTCAGCCTGACGGAGACGGTCTCTTGTCTTATTAAGAACATCTTCAAAGTTTCCGAATTCTTTTTTTGCTGATTCAAGAATCTTCCATACCTCACTGCTCTTTTTCTGGATTGCAAGAGTACGGAATCCCATTTGCAGACTGTTAAGCATTGCTCCCATAGTTGAAGGTCCTGCAATATTTATTCTGTATTCACGCTGAAGAACCTCAACAAGTCCGAGATTGACAACTTCCGCATAAAGTCCCTCAAAGGGCAGGAACATTATTGCAAAATCTGTTGTGTAAGGCGGACGTATATATTTGTCATGTATGCTTTTTGCACAGCGTTTTATCTCTGCAATAAGAAGATTACGCTTTGTTTTCAGCAGTTCGGGATTTCCGCTTTCGTATGCATTAAGAAGATTTGAATATGTATCAGCAGGAAACTTTGAATCTATAGGCAGATATACACATTCATCGTCCTTGGTTCCGGGAAGCTTTACGGCAAAGTCAACCTTTTCTGCACTTCTTGGGACTAAAGCAGTCTGTTCACAATACTGTTCGGGAGCAAGAATCTCGCCGAGTATCGCTCCGAGCTGTATTTCGCCCATAATTCCTCTTGTCTTGACGTTTGAGAGTACATTTTTCAGGTCTGAAACACCCGA
Organism: Ruminococcus sp.; assembly: GCA_029063695.1. GTDB lineage: Bacteria > Bacillota > Clostridia > Oscillospirales > Ruminococcaceae > Ruminococcus. Next base: position 4,751 of record JAIDNR010000066.1, on the reverse strand, counting down.
AGCGACGTTCTTCATTTCTCCGAGTCCCTCATAAACTTCCGTAAGACGTTTATTTACCGCCTCAAATGACTTTGAAATCCTGTCATCAAGCGATTTCTGAAGCTTGTCATTGACTGTATCATTTATCCTGTTGAGACTTTCTTGATTTTCGGCACGTATCTTCTCCATGCTCTCATAATTTGAACGACGGATATTTTCAAGTGACGTTAGAATATTTTCTGCAACTTTATCAAAGTCGCTTTCAAGTTCTGCAAGACGTTCATTTATGTCATTATGCTGATTCTTCTGATGAATATCCATAGAATTTCTGAGGCTGTCGCCAAGCACGGTTATCTGTCGGACAATAAGTTCACTCTGCTGTGCAGACTGTTCAAGAACTGCTCTACTGTGATTTGCATTGCTTCTGTTAATAAATTCAATCTGTTTTTTTAGCTCACCGATTTCTTTCTCAGCACCCTTGTTGTTCTTGATTTTCTCCTCAAGTTTCATCATCATTGCAATAACAATTACAAGCATAAAAATAATAACAATACTGCATATAATTATGGCAATATCCATTTCCGCACGTCCTTTCTTAAACATATATAATATATCATGTTTATATTATATCAGACGGCAGATGATATGTCAAGTGACGGAAGTATGACAAATATATAATACTTTTCATATGGCACTTCCGTCCCTTGACAAACTGATTTTAAAGTAGTATAATTTTATAGGTAATTAAAATAAGGAGGAATTTTTTTATGTCAATGTATATTACCTGTCTCGACCTTGAGGGCGTTCTCGTTCCCGAAATATGGATTGCTTTCGCAGAGGCAAGCGGTATTCCCGAACTGAAAAAGACTACCCGTGACGAACCCGATTACGATAAGCTCATGAATTACCGCCTTGGTATTCTTAGGGAACACAGTCTTGGACTTAAGGAAATTCAGGAGACTATTGCAAAAATCGAGCCTATGGACGGTGCAAAGGAATTTCTGGACGAACTCCGTTCAGTCTGTCAGACTATCATCATCAGCGATACTTTCACGCAGTTTGCCGCACCTCTAATGCAAAAACTTGGTATGCCCACTATATTCTGCAATACTCTTGAAGTTGCTGAAAACGGAGAAATCACAGGGTTCAAGATGAGATGTGAGAAGTCAAAGCTTACTACCGTAAAGGCTTTGCAGTCAATCGGTTATGAGACTGTCGCAAGCGGTGACAGTTTCAATGATTTGGGCATGATTCAGGCAAGCAAAGCGGGTTTCCTGTTCAGGAGTACAGAGCAGATTAAGGCTGATTATCCTCAGTATCCTGCTTTCGAGACTTATGACGAACTTCTTTCGGCTATCAAGAATGCTATCAAAGACTGATTATCTGCTAACGGAGAATATATATGAAAGTATTACTGATTAATGGCAGTCCTCACACAAATGGAAATACATATACTGCACTTGCTGAAATGGAGAAAATATTTCATACAGAGAGCATTGAAACAGAACTTATAAATATCGGCAATAAGGCAATCCGTGGCTGTATTGCCTGCCGTTCATGTCAAAGTAACGGAAAATGTGTATTTGATGACGATGTGAATATTATCGCTTCGAAATTTGAACAGGCAGATGGTCTTGTAATCGGAAGTCCTGTTTATTATGCTTCTGCCAATGGAACGCTTATTTCATTTCTTGACCGTCTTTTCTACAGCACTTCTTTTGACAAAACAATGAAAGTTGGTTCTGCCGTTGCTGCTGCAAGACGTGGCGGACTTACATCAACATTTGATGAACTCAACAAATATTTTACAATATGTGGTATGCCGATTGCAAGCGGTCAGTATTGGAACGGTATTCACGGCAATTTTAACGGAGAATGTATTCAAGATTCAGAGGGCTTACAGCAAATGCGTACTCTTGCAAGAAATATGGCATTCCTGATGAAGTCAATCGCTTTGGGAAAAGAAAAATACGGACTTCCTGAAAAAGAAAGCCCGTGTATGACTAATTTTGTAAGATAAATAATAAGCGTCCGTAAAAAATCACGGACGCTCTTTTTTATATCAATCCAAGTTCGTTTTTCTTTTCGAGAATTCTGAGAAGGCTTTCATTGATACGTTCTTCAGAGATTCTGCCAGATTGTACAGCCTGTTCAACGCCTGAAACAGCTTCTGTGAGACTGTTCGGCATAAGAATCATGTCAATACCTGCTTCAATCGCAAGTACTGCCGCTTCTGAGCTTGTATATACGTTCGAGATTGCACCCATAGAGTGTGAATCGGTCACGGCAATGCCTGTGAATCCAAGTTCACCCCTGAGCCAGTCCGTAACTACAACGTGCGACAGGTCACCGGGGAGATTATCTCCCGAAGCGGACGTAATCTGATGACCTACCATAACAAAGTCGCTTCCTGCATTTATACCGCCCCTGAATGCGACAAATTCCGTCCCGACAAGCTGTTCATACGTTCTGTCAATCCAGACCGAGCCGTAATGCGTATTGTTATTTCCTGCACCCAGACCCGGAAAATGTTTCAAAGTACTGCAAACGCCCTGAGACTGCAAGCCGTCCGTGACAGCACCCGACATATCGGCGACAATCTGAGGGTCTGTACTGAAAATACGTGAACCAAGTTCGTTATAAGGACTGATATTTACGTCGGCAACAGGAGCAAAGTCGAGATTGAATCCGTATTCCGCAAGATAACTGCCGATAGTTTCTCCGACTGAAAAAGCTGTATTCCAGTCATTGAGTTCACCATAATAGTTCATATTGTACACGGCTTCTGTACCCAGCTGCGATTGTACTCTTGTTATAGCACCACCCTCTTCGTCCGTGGCTATAAATGCACCTGTACCTGCGTACATGGCATCATACTGCATATCTGCCGTGAGTGCGGAAGTTTGTGCGGAATTTTCTATATTTTTCGCAAATAGAATAAGTCCACCAACAGGGTACTGTGCATAACCTCCATGAAAAGCACAGTCAACATAAGTTGTAGTGTCATAGCCGTTAATAGCTTCGGGAACTGTAATAAACATCTGACATACTTTTTCATGCAGAGTCATTTCCGCAAGGTGGTTTGTCACATCAGAACTGATATTATGAACGGGAACTGCAACGGGCTGTGTCTGCGTAATCGCAGGCTCTGAATCCGTCACGGGCTGATTTTCGGGAACTGTGACAATTTCAGTCCGTACTGCCGAATCTGCGGCAGGGAGAGTAATATAATTAACTGTCGTCGTATGAGTATCTGTCGTATCGGTCTTAGGAACTGTCTGCATAACTATATCAATGACTTTTTTCGTCGATACCGTTGAAGATAATGTCGATGTTGATTCCGAAGTTCTGCTCTCCGATGAATTTCCGGCACTTTCAACAACTCCGCAGGCACTCAGAAGTATCAATGCAAGTGCGGATGCGGTAAATTTTTTAATTTCCATTTCTTTATTTCCCCGATTTCTTTATTTTTCTTACCTGATTTCTGATAAATGCGAATGTATAATCCTCACCCCTGACCGCAAGCATACGGAGAAGAAATTCAAGCTTCTGTGCCGTGACTTTCTCTATATTCCGTCTTTTCTTTGCCCTGAGAAAGTATTCGAGCGGACAGCGGTCATTGTATTCCTTTTTTTTATATATCTTTGAAGCGGCAACACGGTCGCAGAACATCTCAAAAATATACTCATCAGGCATTCTCACAGGGTCGAGAGTACCTGTTTTTGTACTGTAGTCCGTCCAGTACTCAAAATGGTGCTTATTTCTGCCTTTGTGATGAATCCACGCCATAGAATAGCCGTTTACTTCACGCTCACGCTCATTCGGACTTCTGTTACCCTGAAAATATACAACTCCGGGTATAAATTCAGCCGGCGAATACTTCGATAAATCATGAAGAAGTCCACGCTTTATTATTCCTGCCTTAAAGCAATGAATCATGACTAAATGGCGATGTGCATTAATTGTTCTTAAATGACCGAAAAAATTTTTAATCATAAATTTCCCCTTAAATCAAAACTGATACTGCTTAAATTATAACATATATTGTGTATTTTTGCAAGAGTTTTTTAACATAACTTGACAATTTAATAAAATAATGATATAATTAATCCAAAAGGAACTGCTGAATTTACGGAGGTGCGATATGAGCAGAAGTTATAAATTCCGCAAAACAGGAAAAATTGTTTTTTTTAAGGAGTCAAACAGCAAATTCGGTAAAAAATCAGCAAGTTCTGCTGTCCGCCGTGCAGAAGATGTTCCTAATGGTAAAGCATACAAAAAATTCTTTTGCAGTTATGATATATGCGATTACAGATGGTCAGAACCCAAATACAATGCATACGAATTTCGTCTTAAATGGGAAAGCCGTGATGACAACCTGTTTACCTGCTTTTCTTATTGCCATAACTGGAAAAAAGCCTATAGAAAATACCTCAAATTATATATAATAAAATGAAAAATCTCATTAAATAAGAGTGATACTCATATAGAAGTAATGCCCGAAAGTAGTTTTTCAACTGCTTTAGGGCTTATTTTAATTATTTGTTTATTCGCATAAATCAGAATTTACCAACCTGTTTATTTTGCAATGATTTACCGTAAATATATCTGCCGACTAAAAAGAAACACAGTCCAAAAACAGAAGAAATCATCATAACAATGTATCCCATTTTTGTAATTTTCCCGTCTTCGGTTCTTAAATCATTTCCTTTTCCTAAGAATTTAATCATAATAAGACCTCTAAATTTTGATTTATTTTACTAATATTATAT
>JAIDNR010000065.1 GCA_029063695.1 Ruminococcus sp. | reverse complement strand
CACACCGTGCTTACATTTTGAAATAATATGTGTTCTACTTAAATGTTTTAGTATGGAGATACACGAAAAATCATAAAATTACTGCCTACTTTTCGAATATAGACAAAATTTTATTATCTTTGCAAACAGAATAGTAAACAACACGCTATAGTATGTGTGAATCAATTACAACATATATAAATCCACTTACAGATTTTGGATTTAAGTATATTTTTGGCAGGCATGCTGACAAGGAGTTTATCCTGTCATTCCTGAATGCAGTTATTGGAGGAGACTCTCCGATCACTGATGTGAAGTTCATTGATAAAGAAAAGAAAGGAGAGTCAAAGGATGATCGTGCCCTAATCTATGACCTTCATTGTGAGTTGGAAGACGGTAGAAAGATAATCGTAGAGATGCAAAACCGATATCAGACACATTTTGACGATAGGGCTGTCTACTATCTTGCAGCAGATATCTATGCTCAAGGTGAAAAGGGAGAAGGGTGGGATTATAAGCTCACACCTGTCTATGGCGTGTTTCTGATGAACTTCGAATGGAAAGGTTTCAAGCAGCAACATCTTAGGGAAGATGTGTGTTTGTATAATATGCAGACCAAGCGAGTGTTCTCTGACAAGATGGGAATGACATTTTTAAAGATACCTATGTTGGTCAAGGATGCAGATGAATGCAAGACTACACTTGAAAAGTGGCTTTACTTACTAAAAAATATGGAGAAGATGGAGACATTACCGCAGACATTTATGAAAGAACCGGTTTTCCGGAGGCTTGGAAAAGTGGCGAAATATGCAGCATTAAGTGAGAAGGATAAGCAAGCTTACAAAGCTTCACTGAAGGCTTATAGGGATAGTTATGCTATCGCTGAGACTGAAAGAGCAGAAGGAAGAGCAGAAGGAAGAGCAGAAGAAAAAAAAGATATTGCAAGAAAAATGCTATCCGACGGCTTTGCCACTGATATAATATCATCATTGACAGGTCTTTCTTTATCGGAAATTTCCTTGCTCTGATAAAAGTCTTACCTTGACATACAAAAATCCAACAGATATGCTGCCTACATTCAATGTGGACAGCATATTTGCTAAATGATTTTCAAGTTTAACATGATAAGATATGAGCAATTACATTGAGAAATTAGTATTGTTATCGTTGATTTGTTTGACCTGTTGCAATAAACGCGCAGATAATAAAGATATAAATGGGCAAATAACTGAAGATTCAATTAAGGCAAATGATTCTGTGCAATTGATATCGGCTATAGAACAAGAGGACGATTCCATTTTGAAATCTGATACCATTACGCCACATAGGACTCCATCGGAGAACGAGTTGAAGGATTTGCAGTCATTGATATTAGATAGACTTAGAGAGATAAAGGGAAATCCTTTGCAACCCAATATATGTGGAATAGGTCTTTTACCTGATGCAGTTGAAGTATACTTGGAAATAAACACTAAATATTGGCAAAATGAATTCCGTAAGCATATTTCAAACTCTCCATATATAAAATTTAGTGGAGATTCAAAGCCAACGCCAATTTCTGAATTGGTTGATTCCGTAGTTGAACTTGATAATGTTAAGTTGCTACCGGATACGCACTCATTTTCGGTAAATTCTAAAATTGTGTCGTTCACTTTAACCAACGAAAGTGAGAATGATATAAGTTTCGGAGAGTATTACCTTATAGGTTATAAAGGAAAAGATGGTAAATGGTACAGATTGCCGAATCCCGGTATGTTTAACGACATAGGAATCGAGTTGAAGCCAACCGGAAAGCATACTTTTGAAGCTGCTTTGACTCCAAGCCTCAACAATAATCAGCCGGGAGTCTATAGACTATACAAAAGCGTACGGTTGGAAGGAAAAAAACAAAAAATATGGCTGATGACAGAGTTTGTACTTAATTAGAATTGTAAATCTTTTTTATCTCCAGATCACGGCTCTTTCATTTACATTTTCGCAGTCCGCGGCCAGCGAAGCTAAGCCGCCTCTGCGTTCCCATTACAGTAAAACAATTATATAAATATATAGATTTGCCCTGCGACCCCACCTCCTCTGCGAACTACCATTGAACTTCTTTCATCCAATGGATCTTCAATAGTACAAACATTCATGAGTCAGACGTTCCGAGTCAAAAGGAAACCCGCAATGCGAAGCG
>JAIDNR010000064.1 GCA_029063695.1 Ruminococcus sp. | reverse complement strand
CCTTTTTTGTTAATCTTTCTTGAAAAGCTGTCTGATTACCATTGCACCGCCAGCCTGTCACATCATTTCCTGCAAATTCAGTCACGGAAATAACACTTGATTTTTGTACTCGTTTGTGGTATAATTATAAATGGAAAGGAGCAGGACTGATGAAAATAAGATATAGCAAGAAGTCACTTAAATTTCTTGCAAAGCAGGAAAAAGCAACTGTCAGCAGAATAAGAACGGCTGTTCAGAAGCTGTCCGTTGCACCGTCAGAGTGCGATATAAAGGAAATGCAGGGTGCTGATAAAGGCAAAATGCGTATGAGAGTCGGCTCATTCCGTGTGATATATTTCTACACAGATGAGACTGAACAGGAGACTGTTGCAGAGAACGGACAGGAAATCACAAGAGAAATCAAAATTGAGATACTTTTTATTGACGAAATCGGCAATCGTGGAGATATTTATAAATTAGGAGGGTTATTTTATGAGTACACAGGTACAGGAAATAGCAGAAATGCTTGATATGCTGCCCGAAAAGGAACAGAATTTAGCTTTGGAACTTCTGAAACGTATTATTCTTGCATGGGACAGCGATTACACTAAGCTTACTCCGAAAGAGGCTGCAGAACTCGCTGAAGCTGAAAACAGTGGTTATGTTGATGAGGAAGATATTGACTGGGATAACCTTGAAAAATATCTCTGATATTCACAAAAATAAAAGGGACGCTCTGAAACGTCCCTTTTTTGTTAATCTTTCTTGAAAAGCTGTCTGATTACCATTGCACCGCCAGCCGCCGCAAGTCCGAACATTACAATAAATATATATGCATTTGTCGTTCTCCAGTGTATATTCACACTCATAATCACCGCCGCAAGCACTATAATAATCCCGACTGCTATGACAATCCAGCCGAAAACTTTTCTGTCCATAAGAAAAAGCATTACAATTCCTATAATAATGGGCAGGAAAATAAGTCCGTTAGGCAGACTGTAACCGCCTAAACGCAGAAAACCCGTACCCCATGAGCTTCTTACATCAAGATTCTGGAAAATCATGAAAAGACCTGCCGCAAGCATAAGAAGTCCGACAAAGAATTGAAGAAGGTCATTTTTTGCCTTATTTTTGTGACTTTTACCCTCTGAAAGTTCCATACGGACTCTTTCGAGTTCCTGCTGATATATGTCATTCTTATCTTTTTTAGCCATTAAATTCCCTTTTACTTTGTACCGAAAATACGGTCTCCTGCATCGCCCACACCAGGGACGATATACTTATCCTCATTAAGTCCCTTATCCATAACTCCTGTGTACACATCAACATCAGGGTGAGTAACACGAAGCTTTTCAACGCCCTCAGGTGAGCAGATAATGCACATGAACTTGATGTTCTTAACGCCAAGTTTTTTCATTTCGTCGATAGCGGCAACGGCTGAATGACCTGTAGCAAGCATAGGGTCAACGATGATAACATCACGCTCCGCAATATCGTCGGGCATTTTGGAATAATATTTAACTGCCTCTTTTGTATCGGGTTCACGGAATATGCCTATGTGACCGATTTTAGCCGCAGGCACAAGTGCAGTAACGCCGTCAATCATTCCGAGACCTGCACGGAGAATCGGTACAAATGCGAGCTTTCTGCCTGAGATTACTTTAGTCTTTGCAACGGCAACAGGAGTTTCAATCTCAATTTCTTTCAGCGGTAAATCCCTTGTTGCCTCATAACAGATGAACATTGCTATTTCCGAAACAAGTTCACGAAATTCCTTTGTACCTGTATTCTTGTCTCTTAAAAGAGAAATCTTGTGCTGTACAAGCGGGTGATTGATGATATGTAAATCTGCCATAGTTATTCTCCTTTTTCATTTTTTTCGATTTCTGTGATTAAGTCAATACGTCTCTGGTGGCGACCTCCCTCAAATCCTGTTGACATGAATATTTCGGCAAGTTCGCACGCAAGACCAGTTCCCATTGTTCTTGCACCCATGCACATAACATTTGAATCGTTGTGCAGTCTTGTATACTTTGCCGAAAACGAATCGGAACAGAGTGCCGCCCTTATTCCTTTGAATTTATTTGCAGCTATTGACATTCCTATGCCTGTACCGCATATAAGTATGCCTTTTTCGCATTCTCCCGACTGTACAAGTCTGCATACGGCTTCTGCAACAACGGGATAATCGCACGGTTCTCCGTCCGTACCCATATCTTTCAGTTCAAATCCCTTTGAAGCGAGGGTATCAATAACAGCCTTTTTCATTTCAACTCCTGCATGGTCACAGCCTATTGCTATCATTATAAAATGCTCCTTTACTTTAGTTTATTTTCCAAATCCTTTTCCGCCTTGACTTTCTGTAAATATGATACTTCCAGTTCATCAGGTGAAACAAATTTTTCGGACAAAGCTCCGAGACAGATACCGCACGCACTCTGCAATCTGCCTTGTGGCGGAGCAATGGTAAACATGGGCGAACGGTAGTTCATAAAGAAATCGCACGCACCGTCTCCGCACAGAAGAACTTCCGTACCGTTGAAAGCAAGAAACTCCGCAAGTTCGTCACGGCTTATTATTTTTTCATCGCAGAGTGATTCAAGTTCATAGCCGTTGCTTCTGTAAGTGCAGGTATAGACGAGTTCAGCCCTTGCATTCATAACAGAACATATAGTGCCTTTATAAGCGATATTGTTGTATGCAAGACCTTTCAGAGTAGAAACTCCCGCACATTTGCAGTCCAGACCGAATCCCATAGCCTTGACGACAGAAACACCGATTCTCAGACCTGTATAGCTTCCCGGACCGTTTGCGACAGCTATCATGTCTATATCGGAAATACTCTTTCCTGCCTGTTCAATCATATTCTTTACGGCAGGCATAATAACCTGAGAATGTGTTTTCTGAGTATAAAGAGAAGTATGAGCAAGAAATATTTCGGTATCCGTATCAAAAAGTGCAGACGATGCAGTCTTGCCCGATGTATCAATTCCAAGCAGAATCAAATCTTCCACCGTCCTCTGTAATAATTTCCCTGTCTGTATCTCCGACAGCATTTATTGTGATATATATTGTATTTTTTGGCAGAAATCCGTCAATATTTTCTGACCACTCAATCACGGCAATATTATTTTCAAAATCGTAGTCATAAAATCCCGAGGATTCCAGGTCGCCCTCTGTTTCAATACGGTACATATCGAAGTGATACATACTGAGCTTTTCACCACAGTATTCGTTGACAAGGGCAAAAGTGGGCGAAGTTACAATATCGCCGAGACCAAGCCCGACTGCAAGACCACGGGTGAAAGTGGTTTTGCCTGCACCGAGATTTCCCTTATATGCGATTATATCGCCTTTTTTCAGTAATGCACCGAGTTTTTTCGCCGTGTCTATAGTTTCCTGCGGTGAATGTGTTATGATTCTCATATCAGAAAAGCCCCGTTATATTGCCGTTTATGTCACAGTCGATATTCAGTGCGGACGGAGCTTTCGGAAGTCCGGGCATGGTGAGAATATCGCCTGTGTAGATTACAACAAATCCCGCTCCGGCAGATAATTTTGCGTCACGGACTGTTATATTGAAGTTCTTTGGTTTGCCGAGAAGTGCAGGATTATCGGAGAGTGAATACTGTGTTTTTGCAACGCATACAGGCAGATTTCTGAATCCTATACTTTCGATTTCCTTTATAGCCTTTTCAGCCTGAGGAGTATAATTCACGCCGTCTGCACGGTAAATTTCCTTTGCAATTTTTTCGATTTTGTCCTTTATCGGCATTTCCGTTGAATAAATAGGATGGAATTTATCGCCGTTATCCTCAGTGAGAGAGATTGTCTCGCATACTTTGTTTGCAAGGTCAATACCACCCTCACCGCCTTTTGCGAATACTTCACACATAGAAACGTCAACGCCCATATCGGAACAGAAGTTCTTTACAAATTCAACTTCCGAATCCGTATCAGTACCGAATCTGTTGATTGCAACAACAACAGGTACATGGAACTTGTGCATATTTTCGATGTGGGTCTGCAAATTCACGATACCTTTTTCCAATGCCCACATATTTTCTTTGGAAAGTTCATCTTTCTTGACACCGCCGTTGTACTTCAATGCACGGATTGTCGCAACAAGTACCACGCAGGCAGGAGTAAGACCGCCGTACCTGCACTTGATGTCAAAGAACTTTTCAGCACCCAAATCAGAGCCGAAACCTGCTTCCGTGATACAGTAGTCACCGAGTTTGAGTGCAAGTTTTGTCGCACGGACTGAATTACAGCCATGAGCGATATTTGCAAAAGGTCCGCCGTGAATGAATGCAGGATTATTTTCCAGAGTCTGCACAAGATTTGGTTTGAGTGCGTCTTTCAGCAGTGCGGTCATAGCACCCGTACAGCCTAACTCACGGGCGAAAACAGGTTCACCGTCGAGATTATAGGCAACAAGAATATTTCCGAGACGTTTTTTGAGGTCACCCAAATCTGTTGCAAGACAGAGTATAGCCATAATTTCAGAAGCAACAGTGATATTGAAACCGTCCTCACGTGGAATACCGTTTGCTTTTCCGCCGAGACCGACAACAATATTACGCAATGCACGGTCATTCATATCCATACAGCGTTTGAAAAGTATACGTCTCTGGTCGATTCTGAGTTCATTTCCCTGCTGGATATGATTATCGGTCATGGCACAGAGAAGATTATTTGCCGCCGTTATAGCGTGCATATCACCTGTGAAGTGCAGATTTATGTCCTCCATAGGCACAACCTGAGCATATCCGCCGCCTGCCGCACCGCCTTTGATTCCGAAAACAGGTCCGAGCGACGGTTCACGGAGTGCAAGAACGGCATTTTTTCCGATTTGTCCCATAGCTTCGGCAAGTCCGACGCTTACGGTAGTTTTTCCCTCACCGGCAGGAGTGGGATTTATTGCAGTAACAAGAATGAGTTTGCCGTCCTCACGGAATGCAAGCTGAGAATAGAGACTTTCCGACAATTTAGCTTTATAGTGACCGTAAGGTTCAAGGTAATCGTCGCTTATTCCCAGATTTGCGGCAATCTCACTGATTTTTTTCATTTTCGCATTCTGAGCGATTTCGATATCAGACAACATAGGCACATACCTCCGTTTTATAATATTCTAT
>JAIDNR010000063.1 GCA_029063695.1 Ruminococcus sp. | reverse complement strand
GTATATACCCTTATACTGTTGTAACCGACAAACAAAAGGAAGCTATGAAACTTGCCAATGTAAACTATGTGTATATGTCTGTTTATGAGATAACATATGCGGAAATAAAAAAATTGCTTGCCTGATATGCCTGTAGAACATGGCTATGTATTTAAAATAAGTACTTGATTTTTTATATTTTTTGTGATAATATGAATATATAAAGTTCAATTGAAAAAAGTAGAGTATCGAAGTTTGAAATATACAAAACTTGGAAATTCAGATTTAAAGGTCTCACTAATCTGTATGGATTGTATGGGTTTCGGATATGCACAGAGTGGATAGCACTCATTGACGCTTGACGAGTAACATTTCCGTGAGATAATCACAATAAAGCCAAAAGCCAAAATAAAAGATTACTACGAATGATGAAAGGAAAAAATTATGTTTAGAAACAAGTTAAGAAAAATTACAAAGTTATTGACCACAGCAGTTATAACAGGTGCAGTTTTTACGTCAGTATCGGCAATGAGTGCAGGTGCGGCAGATATATGGCAGTCTGATTATGAAGTCGGCAATTATATCACAGATGCACCTTATGGAACTGTTATAGGCAGTATTCCCGCAAACACTGCATTTACTGTTTTATCATCAGTTACAGCTTATGACGGTACAGTATGGGGATTATGTGTTGACGGCGGTTATATCTGTCTTGATTACTGCACTAATATTCAGGCAGACAATAATGCTTCTGCATACGACTTTGTGGATAACAGTTGGCAGTACAGCTTTATGAATGGTAACCAGCAGTACATATATTCGCACTTTATAAATAAAGGTATACCGTCCGAGAGTGCAGCGGCAGTCGCTTCAAATTTATTCAATGAAAGCGGCTGTGATACAAATGCTTTCTGTATTGATATAAACGGACTTGTTTCCTATGGTATTTGTCAATGGAACGGAGAAAGATATAACAATCTTTATTTATGGTGTTCAGCTAACGGATATGACTATACTTCTCTTGATGGACAGCTTGCTTATCTTGACTATGAACTTGAAAACGAATATTTCCATGTATTCAGCCAGCTTATGACAGGTGGAAATGTCTGGAATATGGCATATATATGGGCAAGTCAGTTTGAAATATGTTCAAGTGACTACTGGAATACAAGAGGAGATAACGCAGTGTCTCTCTACAATAATATAAGGTAGTGATATATTTGATAAATATGAGGTAAATATAATGAAATATGCTGAACTTGGATATTCAGATCTTTACTTTTCCCGAATCTGTATGGGCTGCATGGGATTCGGAGATGCAAAGAACGGACAGCACTCATGGACACTGGATGAGGAACATTCCCGTGATATAATTAAGCGCGGACTGAATCTTGGAGTTAATTTCTTTGATACGGCTATCGGTTATCAGTCGGGAACGAGCGAGCAGTTTCTTGGCAGGGCGATCAGGGATTTTGCCAAGCGTGACGAAGTTGTAATTGCAACGAAATTTCTGCCGAGAACACAGGAAGAAATTGAATCTGGTATCAGCGGTCAGCAGCATATTGAACGTATGATAAACAAAAGTCTTGAAAATCTTGGAATGGATCATGTTGACCTGTATATCTATCATATGTGGGATTGGAATACGCCGATCTATGATATTTTAGACGGTCTGAACAACGTTGTAAGGGCTGGAAAAGCAAGATATATCGGGATTTCAAATTGCTATGCGTGGCAGCTTGCAAAGGCAAATTCACTTGCAGAACGTGAAGGATTTTCCAAGTTTATAAGTGTGCAGGGATATTACAATCTCATTTTTCGTGAAGAGGAACGTGAAATGGCAATGTTGTGTGCAGAGGATAATATTGCTATGACTCCATACAGTGCACTTGCAAGCGGACGGCTTTCACGCAGACCTAATGAAACATCGAAACGTCTTGAACAGGACAGTTATGCCAGATTCAAGTACGATGCAACAAAGGAACAGGACGAGAAAATCATTCAGCGTGTAGCTGAATTTGCAGAAAAGCATGGAGTTACAATGACGGAAATTTCTCTTGCATGGCTTTTAACAAAAGTTACTTCTCCTGTTGTCGGTGCAACAAAAATGCACCATATTGAAGGTGCAGTAAAAGCGGTTGACTTAAAACTTTCAGTGGAAGAAATCTCATACCTTGAAGAATTGTATATACCCCATTCACTCACAGGTGTTATGGCTCAGAATAAGCCTGCAAATGCTAATGAAAAACACGTCTGGAGTACAGACAATCAAAAAATTTAAGGAGGTCATAGTATGAAAAAATTGATATCGTTTTTGGTATCTGGTATCATGGCTGTAACTGCTTCAATGACAAGCAGTATTGTAACAGGAGCAGATGAATCTGTTGCTGTAACATATACAATACAAGATGTTAAAAATTTACAGGACTTTCTATTGACCAAACCAACAGAAGAAGATTTGTCAGGAAAGCCATATGATTTAAATGGCGATGACAGATGGGATGTATTTGATTTATGTTTAATGAAAGGTATTGTAGTGGGGCAAATGGATAATCAGAATGATGCGCTTGTTGTATACTTTTCACGTACAGGAAATACTGAAAAAATTGCTGAATATCTCATTGATATAACTCATGCTGACAGCTATGTGATTGAAGCTGCTGTGCCTTATACTGATGATGATATTGCATATACAAACTCCTCGTGCCGTGCTAACAAAGAACAGAATGACAAGGCAGCACGTCCTGAAATTGCAAATCCCATTGAATCAATCGACAGTTATGATGTTATATATCTCGGCTATCCGATTTGGTGGGGCGAAGAACCTCGCATCATAGATACTTTCCTTGAAAGCTATGACTTTTCTGATAAAATCGTTGTGCCGTTCTGCACATCGGCAAGTAGCGGAAATGCAGCAAGTGAAAGAAATATTGCAAATCTTGTACCGATCGAAAATCAGCTAGAGGGAAAGAGATTTTCAGCAAGTGCATCAAAAGAATCAGTCGAAACATGGCTGAATGAAAAACAGGCTGAAATATCAGATATAAGAAAGAGCAGCGAAAATATGCAGTATACATTGATAAAAGGCGGTACTTTTCAAATGGGAAGTCCGGAAAGTGAACCGGAACGCAGTTCCGATGAAATTCAGCATAGTGTGACTGTAGGAAATTTCTATATGTCAAAAACTGAAATTTCACAGAAAGAGTATCAGGAGATAATGGATGTCAATCCCAGTGCAACGAGAGGCGATGATCTTCCTGTTACCAATATCACTTGGTACGATGCTGTGCAGTACTGCAATAAACTAAGTCAGAAGGATGGGCTTGCTCCTTGCTATACGATTTCGGGAAACACTGTTACTTGAGATAAAAGTGCAAATGGCTACCGTTTGCCTACCGAAGCCGAATGGGAGTACGCTGCCCGTGCTAATACTGACACGCCTTTCAACTTTGGAGACTATGTTCACAACAGCGATGCCAACTGCTACAATGCTTACGGCTACAATAACGATGCAAGCGGTAACTGGGTAAACGGCTCAGATGCATATCTGAGAAAGACAGTAGCAGTAAATCAATATCCTGCCAACGACTATGGTCTTTATAATATGCATGGCAATGCTGCCGAGTGGGTCTGGGATTGGTACAGTGAGTATGATTCCAAAACAGCCACCAATCCTACCGGTTCTGAAAGCGGTAACGCTAAAGTTGTTAGAGGCGGCGGTTGGAATGACCACCCGAAGCATATACGCTCCGCTTATCGTGGTGCTCAACCTGCCGATGTGGGACTTTACAGTATTGGTATTCGCCCAGTACGAAATGCGGGAACTGCTACAGGCAAAGTCAAAAGCGTATATAGTGCAAAAGCCAAGCAGAAAACCGGAAAGACTTTAATCGTCTACTTCTCTCAGACAGGTAATACCGAGGGATTGGCTAATCTTATTCATGAAATTAGCGGTGCAGACATTATTCGTCTGGAACGCAAGATACCCTATTCCTCCAGCAGTAATGCTTCTGTACTTTATGGAGAGGCACTGGACGAACTGCGTGCCGAAGCTGTTCCTGAGCTGAAAGCCTATCCCAACATTGACCAGTATGATACAATTCTTCTTGGTTACTGTAACTGGTGGTCGTCAATTCCTGCATCTGTTCGCAGTTTTCTGATGTATGACGATTTCAGCGGAAAAACCATTGTTCCATTCTGTTCTATGGGCGGAGGTCGTTTCGGACAGACAATCAGTGCCATTGCCAAGTTGGCTCCAGACAGTGTTATCAAGGAAGGCTTAGAGGTAACTTATTCTTCGTATGACCGTGATGAAATAGATAATTGGCTGAAAGCAAACAACATAGATTAATTACGCCTTTACAGGCAGAATGGAGATTATTATGAATAAGAAAATTGTACAGACTGCAGGAAAAGAACAGCTCGGAGAATTTGCACCGATGTTTGCACATCTCAATGATGATGTACTTTTTGGCGAGGTATGGAACGAAACAGCAATAGATGTAAAAACAAAGTGCATCATAACAGTTGTATCGCTTATGGCATCAGGAATTACCGATACATCGCTGACATATCACTTGCAGAACGCCAAGGCACATGGTGTTACTAAGGAGGAAATTGCCGCTATTATCACTCATGCAACAATGTATGTAGGCTGGCCAAAGGGTTGGGCAGTATTCCGACTTGCAAAAGAGGTGTGGAATGAGGAACTTTCTGCAATGACCGAAAAGGATAAGTACCAGAATACTATATTTTTTCCTGTTGGCGAACCAAATGACGCTTTCGCACAATATTTTGTGGGACAGAGCTATTTAGCTCCCGTATCAACAGAGCAGATACCAATTTTTAATGTGACCTTTGAGCCTGCCTGCCGCAACAACTGGCACATACATCGTGCAAAAAGTGGCGGCGGTCAGATGCTTATATGCGTTGGCGGTCGGGGATATTATCAGGAATGGGGAAAAGATGCAATAGAACTTCTTTCCGGAGATGTTGTTAACATTCCTGCTAATGTCAAGCATTGGCACGGTGCAGCTCCTGATTCGTGGTTTTCACACCTTGCTGTTGAAATTAACGGCGAGGATACAGGCAATGAATGGCTGGAAGCTGTTTCTGACGAGGACTACGAAAAATTAAAATGATTGAAGAAATAGTATGAAAAA